>NZ_JAUBSX010000013.1:34432-118546 GCF_036704885.1 Microcoleus sp. F4-D5
TGAAGGATTGGAGGATTGGAGGATTGAAGGATTGGAGAATTGATCCCTGATGAATCCGGGGACTTGTGACTAAATTACTTTTGGTCAGAGTTGGCAACATCTGGCAGTCAAGCGATTTTAGATTGAAGGATTGAAGGATTGAAGGATTGAAGGATTGGAGGATTGAAGGATTGGAGAATTGACCCCTGATAAATCCGGGGACTTGTGACCAAATTACTTTTGGTCGGAGTTGGCAAGAGCTCGCCGATCGCACTACTGCAAATTTGTTAACTTGGCTAAAACGGCGGCGAAGAGAGCGGGATCGATCGGCTTTGTTAAGTGTTCGTTGTAACCGGCGGCGATCGCCAGATCGCGGTCTTGTTCGCTAGCATAAGCTGTCAGCGCCACAGCCGGCAAGCGCTTGATTTTGTCGGATTCGGACGATCGCACTTTGCGGATCAGCGAGTAGCCGTCCTCAACGGGCATACCGATATCGCTGACTAAAATATCCGGCGGCGACTGCTGTAAAATGTCGATCGCCTCCGCAGCCGAAGCAACTGCAGTGGCAGTCGCCCCCCACTGTTGGAGTGTAACAATCAAAAACTGGCGGTTGTCGGGTTCGTCGTCAACTACCACCACCTTTAAACCAGCCAAAATACCCGGACGCATTGAATGGGATTTCCTTTCTCCTCTCAACTGCGGCTGCTGACTCCGACGCTTTTTGACCGGCAGTTTCACCGTAAATGTCGCACCCTTGTTTTTACCCGGACTTTCGGCAGTCACAGTACCGCCGTGGAGTTCCACCAAGTGCCGGACGATCGCCAATCCCAGTCCCAAACCGCTGTCAGCCCTAGTAAGCGATCCGTCTGCTTGTCGGAAGCGATCGAACACGTAGGGCAGAAACTCTTGGGAAATGCCCTTTCCGGTATCCCTGACAGTAATTTGCACGCAATTGGGAATTGAGAACTTGTGCTGAGGGTAGCCGAAGTCTTGGGAATTGGTAACAGCTACCGCAGATAAGTGCACTTCCACAGTTCCTCCAGAAGGCGTAAATTTCACGGCGTTAGTCAGCAAATTCGACACTACCTGCTGCAACCTCTGCGCGTCGCCCCACATCAGGCCGACTTTGGGGTCAAATTCGGACGAAACGGTAACAGACTTGGCCTCGGCGGCGAAACGAACTGAATTCAGAGCCACCTCGATCGTCTTTCTCATGATGAACCAGCCAGGTTTCAGAGCCAGCTTGCCTTGAATAATCCGGGAAACATCGAGCAAATCTTCTACTACCTGTGTCTGCACCCTAGACTGACGCTCGATCGCTTCCAAACCGCAAGCTAAATCTTCTTCCGTGTACGGGCGGGTGCGGAGCCTCTGCGCCCAGCCCTGAATCACATTTAAAGGCGTGCGCAGTTCGTGGGAAAGAGTGGCTAGAAAGTCGTCTTTCAGGCGGTTGATCGCTTCTGCTTCGGCCCGCGCGGCCTGTTCGCGATCGAGCAACTGAGCGCGTTGGGCCTCGACTTGCTTGCGATCGCTGATGTCGGCGACGATCGACATACAGTTGATGTTGCCGTTGCTGTCGCGGACTGGAGTTGCCCACAAACTGATGTCGAGCGAGCTGCCGTCTTTCCTTTGGCGCTGGGTTTCCATGCCGGCGATCGCGTTTCCTGCGCGAATTCTTTTCAAGTTCGCCGTGAATTCCTCCCGCTTGTCTGCAGGAACGCTGGGCACGAATTGACCTACCGCCTCTGATTCTGACCAGCCAAAAATCCTCTCGGCGGCTGGATTCCACATTTTCACAGTGCCGTCGTCGGTACTCAAAACGGTAATTGCTAGGGGACAAGCGCCGATCAAGGCTTCCAAAGTTTGATTGATTTGGGATCGCGCGGCTTCTGCTTGTTTGCGATCGCTGATATCGACGTTCACCCCGATCGTCCGCCAAGGCAAACCGCGATCGTCCTGAAACACCTTAGCCCTGCAAGCAATCCAGCCCACGCTGTTGTCCGGGCGGCAGATGCGGAACTCAATATTTAATTCCTCCTCGGAAGCCCCCGCAGCTTTTACCTGCTGTTCGGTAACAGCGCGATCGTCTGGATGCAGCATTTGGGCCCAACTTTGATAGCTGTCTAAACCGCCGACCGGCAGCCCGTACAACGCCTCTAACTCCGGCGTACACGCGAGCTCGCCGGTTTGGACGTTCAATTCAAAAGTTCCGATTTTGCCTGCTTGCTGAGCGATTTGCAGCCGTTCTTGATTCTTTTTAAGTTCTGCTTCCACCCGCGAGATTTCGGTCAAGTCGATGTAGAATGCGACGATCGTCTCTGCTTCGCGATCGTCCGGGCACAGGGTCGTCCCGCCCATCAGAATCGGCACGCGGCTGCCATCTTTGCGGATGTACTCTTTCTTGAAAGGAGTTGCGACTCCCTTAGCCCGCAGTTCTTGGGCCGCCACGGCGTCGAGGTGCAGGTATTCGGGGGGGGTCATTCTGTCCCACCGCATTTGACCGGAGAGCAAGTCTGAGCGGGTGTAGCCGACCATGTTGAGCAGGCATTGGTTGGCGTAGGCGATGCGGCCGCTAAAATCGCCGATCGCGACTCCGAAAATATTTGACTCGAACAGCCGCCGGAATATGGCTTCGCTTTGCTGCATTACTCGTTTTGCTTGGTTGCGATCGGTAATTTCGGCAACCACGGTGCTGACTCCCAGCAGTGTTCCCGATTCATCGTTCACGGGGTAAAAGCTGACTTGCCAATCCCGCAAAACTCCCGGCTGTTGACTGGTTGCGCCCTTAATTTCCAAGTCGATCGCGGGGGTTTGCGTCGCCAGCACTTGGTGATAAATCGGCTCTAGAATATCGGCCATTTCGGGAATCACTTCTCTAACGGTACGCCCGAGGTGATCTGCGATCGGTCGGCCGTTGATGGCAGCGAGGCATTCGTTGATGCGGGTGTAGCGCAAATTGGTATCGAGAAAGCACAGCCCGACTGGTGTGGTGTTGTAAACTAAGTCGAGTTCTGCTAGTTGGTGGCGAATGCGTATTTCGTTTTCTCGAAGTTGGTTTTGGGCTTGTTTGCGCTCGGTGATATCGAGCACGAAAAATGCTCCTTTGTCTGTGCCTTTTTGCAAGTTTCCGCCGCCGATTAAAATTGGGAAGCGCGTGCCGTCAGAACGGATGAATTCTTTTTCATAAGGCTCGCAAGTTCCGAATGCTGCCACTTGTGTAATGGCTGCGCGATCTAGTTCTCCGTATTCCGGCGGCGTGATATCGATCCAGCGAATCTTTCCCGAAACTAAGTCTTCCCTCGTATATCCGATCATTTCTAGCAAGGCGTCGTTAGCGTCCGTAACTTCGCCGCTGACATCCCAAAAACCGATGCCGATCATGTTAGATTCTACCACGCTGCGGAAGCGCATTTCGCTTTCTTGCAAAGCTAATTCTGTTTGTTTGGATGCGGTAATATCTGTGATAATTAGGCCGACTCCGATTATTTCTTCTCTTTCATTTTTAACTGGGTAGTAGTTGGCTACCCAGTAACTGAAATATCCCGGTTTTCCATCAGGTTCGCCGCTCATTTCTAAGTTTAAAACAGGCTGGCCGGTTTCTAAAACTTGCTGAATTATCGGCGCAAATTTGGCTGCATATTCTGGCAACAATTGCCGGAAGTCTTGGCCGAGATGCTGTTCTATCGGCAAACCGTTGAGTTCTGCTAATACTTGATTGATATGGATGAAGCGCATTTCGCGATCGAGAAAGCAAATCGCTAGGGGAGATGCTTCTAACAGCGCGTCAATTAAGGCAAAGGATTGCGATGTTTGAGATAGTGCTTGCTGCGCTTCAGTGTAAAGTCTGGCGTTGTCGAGGGCGATCGCCACGCGGTATGCTAGGTCTTCTAGCATTGCCATATCTCCTTCACTGTAGCGGCGGCCAAACTTCGAGGTAAAGCAAGTGATGGAACCCATTACGCGCCCGCGAGCCCTCAGCGGTACGCAAGCGTGAGATCCGATATTGAGCGATCGCAATATTTCCATTTCAGCAGCATTTTCGGCTCCTGCTGCTAGAATCTCCTCATCCACTTCGGCAATTAGTTCGGATTTTCCGGTGCGGATTACCATCGGATAGCCGTTAACAGCATTGTCCGCGATCGGACTTCGGATGCTGAAGTTATTAATAGTCTCAACCGTAGAGGGTTCTGCGTGAGCCACAGCGACTAGACGGACTTTTGAGTCGGTTTCGGTCAAATGAATGCAGCACCCGTCGGCGATCGAATTTATTGCTAATTCTGCTACCTTTTGCAGCACCGTTTCCCCGTCAAACGCAGCAGCCAGAATTTTGCTGACTTCTGCTAAAAATGCCGAGCGCTGCTGTTCTATTTCCGCTTTTTCTCTCGCTGTTTGCTCGATTGTTAACTGCAATCTTTGAGTTTCTGCAAGTTTGAGTTCTGTGATATCGCGGGCGACAATTAATGCCGATTCTGGTACGCCTTCTTTGTCAAATTCTGGAACTACGCGGGATTGATAAGTTCTGATCCCGTTGGTTGACAATGCCTGAAATTCAATAATTCTTTCTCGACCTGTTTCTAAAACTTTGTGCAGGATTTCATCCCAACTTTGGCACAGTTCCGGCGGCATTCCTAGTGCTTGACTGGTTTTGCCTAGGAAGAATGAAAGCGGTTTTTCTTGGGTTCTTTCAACTGCTTGATTGACATAAATACAACGCAGTTCTTTGTCAATGCGAATAATTATATCTGGCGTATTTTCTAGCAGCGTTCTCAGTTGCTGTTCGCTGCTTGCCAAAGCTGCTTGCGCTTGTTGTCTTTCCGTGACATCTCTCACCGTGCCCACGTATCCGATGAGTTCGCCGGAGTCGGAGAACATCCGCGAGGAACAAACGTTAATCCAGCGCACAACCCCCTGTGGTGTTTGCAAGCGATATTCGATCCCATATTCCCCACCTTCCCGAGTATAATCCAGCCATCGGGCCAATACGCGATCGCTGTCTTCCGGGTGAATGCAATTCTCCCAACCGTCTCCTAAAAGTTCTGCCAAACTCAACCCGCAAATAGCCTGACAGCGAGGGTTTGCATAGGTGTAGCGCCCCTCAAAATCTGCCATAAAAATGCCGGCCGGCGAACAGGAACTCAAACAGCGAAATCGTTCTTCTTGAGCTTGCAGCGCTTCTTTAGCTACTGTCAGTTCTTCTGTGCGCTCTTTGACGCATTTTTCTAGGTTAGCGTAGGATAAAGCCAGGGCTATTTCTGCTTCTTTGCGGTCAGTAATATCGATGCCAGTTGCGATCACATATTCTACCAAACCCTCGCTATTGATGCTCACCGTATTCGACCAAGAAATGAAGCGCTTGTCGCCGTTTTTTGTGCGCCAATAATTTTGATATTCGCTGTAAGATTGTTCCGTGCCGAGTAGGGTAAAAACTGTTTGAACTGGCTCTATTTCTTCGGGAATTAAAAACAAATCCCAAACATATTTATTAAGAACTTCAGATGTCGAGTAGCCTGTGGTTTTTTCGCAAGCTTGGTTGAAGCGAACAATCCGTCCTTGGCTGTCGAGAACTACAATCAAGCAAGCCGTCGTGTCAACTACTTTTGAAATAATATTGCGTTCTATTTCTAGTTCTTGTTCGATAGACTTTAAGCCAGCATACCAAGCGCTAACCATCGCCGCGGCAAAAAGTAAGATTGCAGGAGTTGCCTTGAGTGCCAACAGTAACACAGTTGTCAGCATTGTTGTCAGTATTAATGCCGTGCCGGCGCTAAATATAGCAATGCTGTAAGATTTAATGGGTAAGGGCAAGACCTGAAAGCGACTCATTTTTGTTGACCTGTAGCGATGGCACGCTCGCGCTAGTTCTTGTGCCGATAAAACAACATTGTTACAACTAATGATTTGTTTTTCTATATAGAAACACATTAGTTGGGACCAGTCATCTTCCCCGAGACAGATTTTGCTAAGGAAGAAGCAAGAAATTTGCCAACGGATTGTTTAACAACGTTAACTGATTTAAGGGATTGATTTTGAGGGAAAAAGGAAGATTTTTCGCACTCTCTCACTCTCCGTCTTTCTCCAGTCGTCAAAACCAAGTAATTTATCTGTGCAGCAGCTTATTATGGATGAAAGGACAAATTGGATGGCCGATTTCTGGGAGTAAATTAAAGTGAATCACAAGCTGGCAAAAATTATCGGATTATTTTTCGCAGCCGCCACCGTCTTCGGATTCATCGGTTACGCCCTTCAAAATCCTAACTCGGCGAGCAATTCAGCGATATCGATCGGCTTTCCCAATCTTACCATCGCGGCCGTCGGGGCGATCGACAACAAACGCGATCAAATTTATCTCAACGGAACTTGGCAATTTGTCCCCGCAGTTGGCGACCCCCAAAACCCCCCCGCCTCCCCAAGCTGGGGTTCCATCTGGGTTCCCGGAGACTGGCAAGAAGAAAACAACGAATTCGTACCCGGAATCATCACTCGCGGCACCGGCAAAGATTGGGAAAACTTCAACAGCAAACAACTCTCAAAAGCTTGGTACCAGCAAACAGCCAACATTCCCGAAAACTGGAAAAACCGCCGCATCTTTATCGACTTAGCCAGAGTCAGCACCGATGCAGTCATCTTTGTCAACGGCGTTAACTGCGGTCAAATCGAATGGCCTTACGGCAATGTTGACATTACCAAAGCAGCAAAACTCGGTCAAAACACCCTATCTATTTTAGTCGCGGCAGTATCCGAGGAAAAAGACAAAGCCGTGATTATGGGCCCCACAGAAATCTACACAAAAAAATCCCACTTGCAATCGCGCGGAATCATCGGCGAAGTGCGACTTTTCAGCGTTCCGTCAGGCCCGCTAATTAGCGACGTATTCGTCCAAACTTCCACCCGAAAAAAGCAAGTTACATTAGATGTAGAACTCAAAGACGTTGCCCAAAATGGCAAAGTTCAACTCACCGCGCAAATGCTCGACGAAAAAGGTAGAGTCGAACAAAAATTTACAGGCACGGCCAGCGTTCAAGCTAAACCAATTCAAACAGTAAAATTGCAGTGGGACTGGCCAAATCCCCGGCTTTGGGATCTCGCCCAACCCAACCTTTACACCCTGCAATTAGAAGTAAAAGGCAGCGGCATTGACACGCAATACAACCAACCTTTCGGCTTCCGCGAATTTTGGGTAGAAGGCCGCAAATTTTTCTTAAACGGAACAGAGTTTCGCCTCCGGCCAGGCTTGCACTCAGACATTTCTTGGGAAAGCGGCACAGTAGAAGTTGCTGACCAATTAATTAACGGCTACATTAAAGCAGGTTTTAATATAGTACAAACTTGGCCTTGGGATCACGACGAACGCGGT
Source organism: Microcoleus sp. F4-D5 (assembly GCF_036704885.1). Lineage (NCBI taxonomy): Bacteria > Bacillati > Cyanobacteriota > Cyanophyceae > Oscillatoriales > Microcoleaceae > Microcoleus > Microcoleus sp. F4-D5. Next base: position 41,766 of record NZ_JAUBSX010000013.1, read on the forward strand.
CGGTGGCACTTTCGAGAACTGTTTTCCGAAAGGGCAGACCTCAAAGGTTTTCCAATTATGACACCGGCATTAGATATTACTTCTATTGCTTGGAACGGCAAATGGCAAAACCGCCAGTGGAGAGACCGCTGGAAAGTGCGAATGGCGAATGAAATGCGCCGCTACCGCAATCATCCATCAGTATTAATGTGGACGACAAGTCCTAATTTTTTCGGCAACGCTGACGACCAAAATCCCCGCCGCATCGGCAAAACTAAAGTAGAAGGAACTCTCAGTCAGTCGGACAACGAGCGTTTGCGGGTCAACACTCCCCTAGGAAATGACGCTTTAGCTGCTATTAAATCCGCTGACCCCACCAGACCTGTGATGGTACACCAAGGGGCAAACTTCGGCGATGTTTATGCGCTGAATTCTTATTTAAATATGATTCCCTTGCAAGAACGAGAAGAGTGGATTTCTGAGTGGAGCAAAACCGGGGAAATGCCCTACATGGTAGTCGAGTTTGGGACGCCGCTGTTCGCTACAATGATGCGGAACCGCGCAGGTTTCGATCGGGTAATTGTCAGCGAACCTTGGATGACTGAGTTTGCAGCAATTTATTTTGGCAAGCAGGCTTACGAGTTGGAAACTGCCGCTTATAAAGCTAAAATTCGCGAGCAATTTGTCAAGGGTCAGGAGTATCAAAACTGGCATCTTAACAAGGAGTTAGATTTTGCACCAGCTTTTCAAAAGTTGCAGCAGTTATTCAGTACAAATACTTGGCGTAGTTGGCGGACTTTTGGAATGTCTGGCGGGATGATTCCTTGGAGTGACGGACACGGTTGGGAAGTTTCTGATGCTGGCAGAACTCGGGTGGATATTGGGGAATTTCAACCTGGTCGCCGGGGCGTTTATTTGAAACAAGTCTCGAATAATCTTTTGAATTATTTGCAGCCAGAAGGTTACACTATTCATCCTGGGGGCCAGGCAATTATGAACAATAATAGCTCGACTTTGGCTTGGATTGCTGGTGCTAGTCCGGTTTTTACTGCAAAAGATCGCAACTTTTGGGTGGGCGGAAAACTGGCCAAGCAAGTAGTGTTAATTAACGATACGCGGGCGGCGCAAGAATTTGCGTTTAATTGGCGGGTTTTGGTGGCGGGGAAAGAAGTCAAAAAAGGCGATAAAAAAGGGATTATTGACCAGGCAGGCACGCTGTTTTTCCCAATAGACGTAAAAATGCCAAATACCATTTCTAGCAAGACTGACGGCGAAATTCGCTTGACTGCGCGAGTAGGCGATCGATCGCATTCTGATACATTTGCTTTCCGAGTTTTTGCCAATCCAGCAAAAGTCAAGGACACGCTGACAATTTTCGATCCAGCGGGCAAAACATCGGCAATGTTAAAACAATTAGGTTATCAGCTTGTGCCGTGGAACGGTTCGCAAGTTTCATCGCTATTAATTATCGGTAGGGAAGCGTTTTCAACCGGGGAAAAATTGCCCGGAAGTTTAGAAAGTTTTGTGCGAAACGGCGGCAAAGCAATTGTGTTTCCTCAGCGCAGGGAATGGCTGGAAAATACGGGTTTCCGGGTTGCCGCTCACGTCGGCCGCCGCGCTTATCCAGTTGACAGCAACCATCCGGCAATTAGCGGTTTAGACAGTGAAGATTTGCGGGATTGGGTGGGGGAAAGCACGCTGGTTGAAGCTTATCCAGATACGATTCAAACTGCGCCGAGAATGAGTCCGGCAAATATGCCTTGGTACGGCTGGCATTGGGGAAATCGCGGCGGTGTCAGCAGCGCTTCTATTGAGAAGCCCCACCGCAGCGGTTGGCGGCCAATTTTGGAATCTGAGTTTGATTTAGCCTATTCGCCGCTGATGGAATTGGATTACGGAAAAGGGCGGTTGATTTTAAACGAGTTGGATTTGGAAGACCATTATTCGGTAGATGCTGGGGCGGCGCAGTTACTGCAACAAATTGTGAGTTACGGAATAAATTCTCCGGTGGTTGGAAAGCCGGATAAAGTGGTTTTAATTGGGGGAGATGGGGATGCACAGAAGCTAGACAGTTTGGGGGTAATTTATCAGCGCGCTAATTCGCTTTCTAATGATGTTGGTCTGACAATTGTGGGGACAGAAGCGAATCTGAAAGATGCAGATTTGCGCGGTTATTTGAAGGCTGGCGGGAAGGCGTTTTTCTTGCCGCGTCAAGTGCCTGTTGTGGCTTTGGGCGTGGGTTTGCAGCAAGGGAAGGATTTCGGGGGTTCGCTGGCGGTTCCGAGTTGGGATGAAGTGAAGGGGGTTAGCGCTTCAGATTTGCGATCGCGCTCTTTTTATGATACTTGGTTGATTAAGTCTGGGGGAGAAATCGGTGCTGACGGTTTGTTAAGTCGCGTACAAGTTGGCAAAGGTGTGGCGATTTTTTCTCAGATTGAACCGGACATTTTGAATGCGGATACTAAGACTTATTTTCGTTTTACTCGCTGGCGGCAAACCCGGGCAAATGCTCAAATTTTGGGTAATTTAGGGGCGAGTTTTAAGGCGGATACATCTGTGTTTAACGGTTCGAGTCGGGAGTTTTATCACTGGGATTACAGAACGGATTTTGAGAATGGGGACGATCCTTATCGGTATTATCGATGGTAGGATTTTTTAACCGCAGAGGGCACAGAGGACGCAGAGGAAGAGAAGAGAGAGATGAATAATTTAGTCCGGGACGCATTTCGATATAAGAAACCGGGTTTTTTACTAAATCTGTGGTTTGCAACGAAGTATTTTCGTAAAAAAACCCGGTTTCTGGAGTCCGGTGCGTAAGTCCTAATACTGTTAAATATCACAAATCAAAGTGTCGCCTGAAGCGGGGGTCTAGTTTGTCGGTTTTCTGTTGGTTGCAGGTGCGGCAGAGGGTTTGCAAGTTGCTGATGTCGTTGCTGCCGCCGCGGGCTAGGGGGATGATATGATCGATCGTCAGTTGGGTTTCTAGTTTGGTTTGGCCGCAGCTTTGGCACTGGTATTTATTGCGAGTAAATACATATTTTCTGACTTCGGGGGGAATGGGGATTCTGGGGGTTTTGGACATGATTTTTAACCGCAGATGAACGCGAATTAACGCGGATGTTTGATGGATTAGGTGGGTGAGTTTTCTTGATTGAGAAGTTGACGGCGCAAATCATCGAGGGGAGATTCTGGTTTGCTAGTTTCTGATTCGTTGTTTTCTCGTGTTTCTTCAACGTCTGGTTCGTCGGGCCAAAACTCTATAGTGACATTGAGTTTGAGCTTCATCTTTCCTTTCTTCCAGCCATTAGCACCCACTCTGAGAATTTCACAATCTATACCTTGACCAAACCAGTTCTCATAAGCATTAGGTTGTTGGTCAGTATCTAAACCTACATCAATATCTAGTTTCTGTTGGCTTAACGACTTATTGAGTGTCTGTCCTAATCCATATTCTGGCAAAACTCCATTTACTGTTTCCTTGAGTTTTCCTACTTTAAGCATTGCGTTACCAAAAGATAAAGCATCATCATTACCGCAGTTGTGAAAATCAAATTTATCTTCCATATTGATATCTAACCTAATAGGTTTTTTAGCCATGAGTTTTAACCGCAGATGAACGCGAATCAACGCGGATGTTTGATGGCTCAGTCGGCAAATAGTTCGTCATAAATGTCATTTTCCGCACTCAGCCAATCTTGATAAGCTTGGGATGCAAGCATCGGTTGAACAGATTCTTTCCCTGTTTTCAAGAACAGGGCTAGGCTGAGAAGTGTTGCTAACTTATCATCGGAAAGTTGCTCGATTATTCTTAGACCTTTTTGGCAAAGATTCATAGGTTTGATGGATTAGGTGGGTGAGTTTTCTTGATTCAGAAGTTGGCGGCGCAAATCATCGAGGGGGGATTCTGGTTGGCTGGTTTCTGAGTTGTTGTGTTCGGGTGCTTCATCAACTTCTGGTTCGTCGGGGCAAAATTCTACAGCTATTTTAACTCTTATTTTTCCTTTTTGCCATCTTTGAGAACCAAACCTAAGAACTTCACCTTCTATGCCTTCACCAAATAGCACAGATTTTATATCATCTTTGAGGCACGTAGAATTTTGTAGATAGGTTTGAAATTGACCACTACTAATAATTGGATGTTTAAAATAAGAGTTGACTCCTAAATCTTTGTTGAGAGTTACCCATTCGTTTACAAGCCACAAAACTTCTCCGTCGTCTAAGTTGATAAATTTTTCTTCAACGTTATTATTGCTCATAATTTAATCTGGTTTAAGTTAAACGTGGTCTTGGGCGGAGTCAAACGGAGGGTTTATTCTTCAACCCAACCTACTTATAATGATTGTAGAGTATTGCAACATTTTTGGGAATAACCGGGCGAATATAAATCGCCAAAATTGCAATCATTCACCATCCACCGCAACGCTATCATTTTGTCCAATTACAGGCAACAAATGCTCGTGCAACTTCATCGCCTGCAAACAGCTATTAATCCCCGAAACTGCCCGATCGTACTTTTCGATCTTTTCTTCATTCTCCGCTTGCAGCCGCTGGTTGCGGGCAATTTTCTCCTCCGCCTCCTGTGCCAAAGTTTGCTCCAAATAATCGCGGGCTTGACTGTATTTCTGCAAAATATCATCAGCTTGCTTTTGGGCCATCGGCAACAAATGATCTTTCAGCGTCTTATTAACAGTTTGCCGGAAAGTTTGTCGAATAGTTTTCGATACTTTTGGCTCGAAATCCAGTCGCAACAGTTGTCTAATTGCGGGTTGGGCCTCTACCATGTTTTCGCAGTCGTAACCTTGGGATGTTTGCTGCAATGTTTGCCGGAATTGATAAATAGAAAATGTGTCTTCGTCGTAAAAACGGGGACTTTCTCGCACGTAGCGATCGCACTCTACGCCCGCCGCATTTACCAAAGCATCAGAAACCCGCTTTGACAACTCCTCTAGCTGCTGTTCAATTCCCCCGTCGTTACCCAACAACCGATAAAGTAATCGATAGTATTCAGACTTGCGAACGCTGTCTTTTAAATACTGGAAAAAATTGGCAACCAGCGACGCCGTAGACTCTACTAAGATATCTTCTAACTGATTGGCTAAATAGTAAAGAGCCTCAACTAAAACAGCAATTAAAGGTGCTGTCGCATTGCGGGGATGAGTCAGCACAGTGCGGCCGTAAGCTGCCTCAACCGAAAAGCTATCTAGCAATTCATCCAAGCGCCGGATCATCCGAGATTGCAGTTGCCGAAAATCAGTATCGAAAATATCGCATTTATTCATAATCATTTCATTGATTTCTGTGGCGATATGTTCCCGAAAATCCTGTCCGACTTGCTGCAACTCTTGATTTAAGCGTAAAAGTTCCTGTGCTTTCATTGCCTCAATTTCGCGGGGCTGGCTGTCCAAATTCCGCTGGATTGTTTGGTAGTGTTTTCGCAGTTGAATGCACAAGTCTTCCAAGTCGTCAGCTAAATTTTTGAACAGTTGCGGGCGTTTTTCTTCGGTGAGGTAGCGGGTGATGGCTGTGCGAAAATCTTCGATGCCGCTATCTTGAATTAATTGAGCAATTAATGGTTGTCCTTGTTCCGCAAGAATCCGCACGTAATTTTCATTTGGTGTTTCGTAGCTGTTAACTGAAATGCGAAACTTGCTCGGAGATAGCTTGCCGGAATTCGCACAGTAGCGATTAAATTCACTAACAAATTGCGGAGTTTCTTCACTATTACCGAGCAATTCTGAATCTAATATATCATCTCCAGAAACTCGCCCCTCACTTGCGGCAAATATTGTATCTAAACCAAAGCGATCGCGCCCTGTTGTCCCTCGAATCAAACTGCCGTAAAACCCCAACAATCCGCTAGTTTTGTAAACTCTCGCAGTATCGCGAAAGTCGGAATTAATCAGATTTTCTAAGCGCTGTCGCAGTTGAGTGTTGTACCAAGTTTCGTCGATGCGGTTGAAAATGTAAAAAAGCCGATCGCGAATTCCCGGATTTCCCCGCGTCTTTTCCATCAACTCGGTTTCTTCCGTCGTCATTTCCCCAGACGAAGCCGCTTTCAAAACGCAGACAACTGCCGAAGTATCGGGGCTTTCAATCTTATCATAAGTCAATTCTGCATCCCGCTGCACCGGCGCATCAATTCCCGGCGTATCGATAATAATATTCCCATCTTCCAGCAGCGGATGATAACAGTAATATTCTACTCGCTTGAGTACAGCACTGTTGCTACCGCGACGGGCATAGCTAGCAGCTTCTTTGAGATTGGAAAAGTTAAACTGTTCCATCGAGTAGGTAGCGTTTTCGAGAGTTTGGATGCGATCGCGATTGGCCTTAAAACCTTCTAACAGCAGCATCAAAGCCTTAGCTTTTTTGGCTATCTCCGATTTATTCTCGCCGCCTTCCGTTTCAATAATTATGTTACATCCCTGAGACAACAAAGACACTACATCTGTTTGATTAATATTAAGTTCAGTAGCTAAACCTAACTGATGGCAAAGCACAGCAGCTTGCTGGCTAATCTCAAACTCGCTCAAAAAAGTGAGGACAACGCGCTCTTTTTCCGGCTCAGCAAAGGCGATATAACATTCAGTACCTGTCGCGTGTCCTTCAGCACTGTAGAGCAATTCACGCTCCAGCAAAGCATTAATCAGCATCGATTTTCCGGCACTGAAAGCACCCGCAAATACAATCTCAAATTGGGGAGAAATTGCCTTTTTTAAAGAAGCTTCTACCGCTGTAATATCTTGTTGTCGCAAAGACGATTCCTGACGCAGCAGTTGCAGTAAAGAGTCAACTTGCTCTTGCAGATTTGTGCATTGAGGGGGCATTTGAGTCATCGCGGCAGACTGCTCCTGAATTGTGGGAAAATTACCTTATTGTTAATTTTCGGCTAGTTCAGGAACAATCACAACAGTAATTTTACTTATGTTATCCAGGATTGCTGAAAGTGCGATCCTCTTCGAGGGCTGCGCTAACGGCTATTCTGGGGACAAATCATATCATTCACGGTTGTTTGGGAATGATTAAACCGCAGAGGTCGCAGAGGTCGCTCAGGAATATAAGAGAAAGATGAATAATTCCGATACCCAAGGATTTGTTATCATCTATTTACATCCAAGTGGCTAAATCTGATATGTCAATAAAATTTAGCCAAGCATCTCCTAATTTTTCGTACACAATCAGTAGTAAGGCGCGCATTATTGCGCCCCTACAAAATTAAACTGGCGCATTGCGTACTCTACATTAAACCGATAAATCCTGACGCGGTTTAAAAGTCTCAATCTGCCGCAACTTTTCGTATAATTCCCTTTCCTCTTCACTAATTTCCTTGGGAATTAACACCTGAATTTCTACCAATTGATCGCCCCGATCGCCGTTTCCAGTCGGATAGCCCTTGTTAGCCAGCCGCAACCGCTTTCCAGACGTTACTCCAGGCGGCAATTTCATCTTTACCAGCCCGTCCAGCGTCGGCACTTCAATATCTCCCCCCAACACCGCTTCGCTGGGAGTCAGCGGCAATTCGCAGCAAACATCCGACATTTCCAATCGAAAAAATGGATGGGGAGAAACCGTGATTTTCAAATATAAATCTCCGCCGCCTATACCTTGATTTCGCAAGCGAATCCGCTGGCCTGATACCATAGCAGGAGGCAGATTTACCTCGATCGCTCGCCCGTCTTCCAAACGAATTCGCTCGGTTCCCCCGGCATAAGCTTTTTCTAAGCGCAAAGTCAGCCTCGCGTCAATATCTCTTCTGATTTCGCGATCGTCCATTTCTCTAACTTCCCTTCTGATTTCGCGATCGACTGTTTCCCGTCGCATTTCGCGATCGACTATATCCCGCCGCATTTCGCGATCGACTATATCCCGTCGCATTTCGCGATCGACTAAATCCCTTCTAGGTGGGCGAGAATTAGCAACATAACTCGTTTTCTTAGAAGCCGTACTCCACGGTTCCGAGGAGGCTACTCCCGGTGCGTCATTCGCTGTCGCCATCCTCACTTCCCGGCGTCTTCCTAGCACTTGGTCGAGAAATTTATTAAAATCCGAGTAATCGCTAAAATCGACATCTTCGGCCGGTTTCTTGCGGGTATTTTTAGTGTTTCCCCAAGTTTTGAAATTAGGCAGCCGCACCCCTTGCTTGCCTTGAAATCCCTTTTGCTTCCAGAATTTACTAAATTGGTCGTATTGAGTTCGCTTGTCGATGTCGGAAAGAATATCGTAAGCTTCATTAATATCCTTAAACCTATCTTCAGCAGATTTATCCCCCGGATTCACGTCAGGGTGCAACTGTCGGGCTAGCCGTCGATAGGCTTTTTTTATTTCATCAGCCGTGGCATCTTTGGGCACTCCCAAAATTAGATAGTAATTGCGAAAATTCTGCATAGTTGGAGAAGGAAGAAGGAAGAAGGATGAAGGAAGAAGGAAGAAGGAAGAAGGAAGAAGGAAGAAGAAGGAAGAAGGAAGAAGGAAGAAGGAAGAAGGAAGAAGGAAGAAGGAAGAAGGAAGAAGGAAGAAGGAAGGAAGAAGGAAGAAGGAAGAAGGAAGAAGGAAGAAGAAGGAAGAAGGATGAGGGAGGAAGGAAGAAGAAGGATGAGGGAGGAAGGAAGAAGAAGGATGAGGGAGGAAGGAGGAAGGAAGAAGAAGGATGAGGGAGGAAGGAGGAAGGAAGAAGAAGGATGAGGGAGGAAGGATGAGGGATGAGGTTTTATCCTTCTAGTTTGTTGATTGTACTGACAATTAATCGTGTGAGTTCATCTGCTTCTTTGATAACTGGTGAGATTTTTTCTGGTGCTGCTAACCCTACTCTTTCAGAAATCACTAGATGAGTATCCAGTTCTCTGAGCGAACCGAGAGCTATTCGCAAATATCGAATATACTCTTGTCTAGTAACACGCCCATATCCCTCCGCAATGTTAGCTGGTACTGATACAGATGCACGGCGAATTTGACTGGTAATACCATAAAGTTCAGACGAATGAAAAGATTTAGTTAATTCGTAGCAAAGTTGACAAAGATAAATACCACGCTGCCAGATGTATTGTTCTCTATGGGTCATGCAACATAATTTTCTCCTTACTTATCCTAGTAATCTTTATCTAATTCATAGAAGTCTAGTCTAGTAGGAGAGGAGAAAGAAAAAAGCACAGAAGAATTAGAAAAACAGCCGTCACAAATTATCTGCATAAAATCCACTATTTTCCTTCTTCCTTCTTCCTTCTTCCTTCTTCCTTCAATTAGAGCCAATCGTCGTCATCATCCCAATCGTCGCTTTGATTTTGATAAGGGCGAGTGGGGCGATTAGCACTGCTTCTGCGATCGCCCATTCGATCGCCCATTCGATCGCCCATTCGATCGTAGGAACGATCGTAGGGGCGATCGGGAATTGGATCGACTGTCGATCGCCTGTACGGCTTAGCATTGGTATAATAGCTGCTGTCATCGCTGCGCCGCTTGGTACCGTCGCCCGTAAAAGTCCGCTTCACAGACTCAAAGAAATCGTCATCATCGTCATCCATCGCAAACGCGGAAACTTCCCGGCTCAAATCGTAAAGAGCATCCTGCAAATCCGATCCAACTTGATCGACTCCCCGCTCGTCGTTGCGTTCCAAACTGTCTCGCAATTCCCGAATTAAAGTTTCAATTCGCTGGCGGCTTCTTTGAGCAAACTGCATTCCGCGATCGAGCGCAACTTCCCGCAACTGCCGCTCCGCTTGATAAGCTAAAGCTTCAGCCCGATTGCGTTTTTCTACCCTTTCCCGCTGCAACTTATCAGCTTGAGCAAACTGTTCCGCATCGCGAATCATTTGATTCACTTCTTGCTGAGTCAGCGTCGAAGCACCTTGCACAGTAATGCTTTGTTCCCTGCCGGTAGTTTTGTCCAAAGCAGTCACCAACAGCATCCCGTTAGCATCAATATCAAAAGCTACTTGTACCTGCGGAATCCCTCGCGGTGCCGGCGGAATTCCAGTTAGTTTAAACCGTCCCAAAGACTTATTATCCCGGCCTAATTCCCGTTCTCCTTGGATTACGTGAATTTCTACCACAGTTTGGTTGTTTTCAGCAGTCGAAAAAATGTCCGATCGCCTGACTGGAATAGTAGTATTCCGAGGAATCAGTTTTTTCATCACCCCGCCGATAGTTTCCAAACCCAACGACAGCGGCGTCACATCCAACAACAGCACGTCGCGGACATCGCCACCCAAAATCCCCGCCTGAATTGCCGCTCCCACCGCCACAACTTCATCGGGATTGACATTTTGATTCGGTTCTTTATCAATCAAGTTGCGAACAACTTCCTGCACCAAAGGAATGCGAGTCGAACCGCCGACTAACACCACTTCATCAATTCGAGAAGGACTCAAATTTGCATCAGCCAAAGCTTGTTTCACCGGCCGCCGCAGCCGCTGCACCAAATCTGTACACAGCCCCTCAAATTGACCGCGAGTCAGCCGCGTTTCCAAATGCAAAGGCCCGTCTTCATTCGCATCGATAAACGGCAAATTAATCTCCGTGACACCGACTCCCGACAGCTCAATCTTGGCTTTTTCTGCCGCTTCGATCAAGCGCTGCAAAGCTTGGCGGTTGCGTCGCAAATCAATTCCTTCTTTTTCTAAGAATTGATCGGCCAACCAATCAACAATTTTGGAGTCAAAATCATTGCCGCCCAATTGAGTATCGCCGCTAGTTGCTTTGACTTCAAATACTCCATCTCCCACGTCTAAGATAGATACATCAAAAGTACCGCCGCCCAAATCAAACACTAAAATAGTTTGACTTTCTCGCCTGTCCAAACCGTAAGCCAAAGAAGCCGCTGTCGGCTCATTTAAAATCCGCTTGACTTCAAGTCCGGCAATTCGTCCCGCATCCCGCGTTGCCTGTCGCTGCGAGTCGTTGAAATAAGCCGGAACAGTAATTACAGCCCCCGTCACCTCTTGTCCCAGATAGCGGCTGGCTTCATCGGCCAGTTTCCGCAACACCATCGCCGAAATTTCCTCTGGGGCAAAATCTTTTTTCAGGCGGGGACACTTGATTTTGATGTTCCCGTTTTCGTCGCGGCGAGTTGTGTAAGGAACGCGCTTTGATTCTGGACTCAGTTCGGTATATTTGCGTCCGATGTACCGCTTGACGGCGTAAAACGTGTTTTGCGGGTTGAGAACAGTCTGGCGTCTGGCCATCTGTCCGACAAGGCGTTCTCCTTCCTTGGTGAAAGCGACTACCGAGGGAGTTGTCCGCATCCCTTCTGCATTGGCAATCACAACCGGTTTGCCACCTTCCATGACGGCTACTACTGAGTTTGTTGTTCCGAGGTCAATGCCAACTACTTTACCCATGCGTTAGTTGTCTCCTGTGGCGTTGTGTGTAGCCTTTTCAATATAAGCGTTAAGTATGATTGCATTTATTGTACCGCGTCGAGAAGCGGGGGCTGCGGGGGGATTGCCTCACCTGCGGCTGAGGCTGGGGTTGGCTGGGTACGATCGATCCCAAGAGTGGATTGGCGATCGCCTTTAGGAGTAGGATTGTCAACTTGGGAAAGCCGTGTATGTCCATCTTTTGAAAGCAAAAAAAATTAGAGAATTGATTAACTACTGGGTTTTGCTAAACTCAAAGCAGCTAGCAGGATGGTTGAGCAAACAGGAGCATAAAAATATGACTGTCAACTCTGTTGAGAATTCAGAATCCTCTCAAGAACATTCTATCGTTGACGTGCAGCATACCAACTGCTGCATTGTCGGCGGTGGGCCTGCGGGTGCTGTTTTAGCATTACTTTTAGCGCGGCAAAACATTCCTGTCATGCTGCTAGAATTACATAAAGATTTTGACCGAGAATTTCGCGGCGACACGCTGCATCCCTCAGTAATGGAAATTATGGAGCAATTGGGAATAGCCGAAAAGTTGCTGGAATTCCCCCATACAAAAATGCGCCAACTCACCATCCAAGCGGCTGGAAATACCGCCACACTCGTAGATTTGTCCAGTCTCAAAACCAAGTATCCTTACATCACTATTCTTCCCCAAGTCAAGTTCCTCGAATTCATCACGGCCCAAGCGCAGCGCTACCCCAGTTTTCAGCTAGTAATGGGAGCTAACGTACAAGAAACGATCGTCGAAAATGGCGTTGTGTGCGGCATTCGCTACCGGGGACGCGGGGGATGGCATGAAGTGCGATCGACCCTCACAGTCGCTGCAGACGGTCGCTTTTCTCGCCTGCGCCAACTAGCAGGTTTTGAACCGATTAAAACTTCCCCGCCGATGGATGTCCTGTGGTTTCGTTTGCCGCGCAGTCCCCGTGATGTCGAAGATTTTGGCGTGGGAGGTCGAGCTGTTGGAGGTCATTTATTAGCCATAATTGACCGCTTGGATTATTGGCAGCTCGGTTACATTATTCTGAAAGGCAGCTATCAGAAATTGCGCGAATCAGGAATAGAAGCTTTGCAAAAATCTGTTGCTGAATTAGCACCAGAATTTGCAGATAGGGTCGAGCAACTAAAAGATTGGTCGCAAATTTCTTTTCTATCAGTTGAATCGAGCCGCCTTCCCCGTTGGTATTGTCCAGGTTTGCTATTAATTGGGGATGCCTCTCACGTCATGTCGCCCGTAGGTGGCGTGGGAATCAACTATGCGATTCAAGATGCTGTCGTCGCGGCCAATGTACTCAGCGCCCCCCTGAAAAACGATCGCGTGCATCTGTGGGATTTGGCAGAGGTGCAGCGACAGCGGGAGTTACCCACGCGGGTAATTCAAGCATTTCAGTCGTTTGTACAGGAGCGAATTATTAAAGGGGCATTAAATAGCGATCGACCGTTTACACCGCCACTTTTGTTGCAGTTACCAATTTTGCGAAATATTCCAGCGCGATTAATTGGTTTTGGATTAACTAGGGTTCGGGTGCAAAATTAATGAGGTACAACAATCCTAAATATAGAGTTAGAATGACGCACGGGTGGTCAGAAACCGGCTTTTTTGACGAAAATCTTTCGCACTCACCCACATATTCGGTAAAAAACCCGGTTTCTTTGGCATAGATGCGTCCAGGACTGACAAGATTGAATTTCAGTACAAACTTAAGGAGGCCAGAGTTATGCAAAGTATTAAAGTACGATCGCGCGTCGGTTCGGATGGGATGTTGCATTTGCAAATCCCCAGTGGTATCAAAGATACAGATTTGGAAGTTATTGTAATTTTTCAGCCTATAGCACCTGCAACTGAGGCTAAAACGCCGGAAGATTTGGGCTGGCCGCCCGGTTTTTTTGAGAAAACTTTTGGGTGCTTTCAGGATGAACCTTTAGTGCGGGAAGAACAAGGGGAATTTGAGGAACGGGAGGAATTGTTGTGATTTATTTGCTGGATAGCAATACCTGTATCGGTTACTTGAACGGTAGAGCAATTGGAGTTTTGCGAAGGTTACAGGCTCTACCTTCAGATGAGGTAGCAGTGTGTTCTGTTGTTAAAGCTGAACTTTTCTATGGAGCTATGAGAAGCAACAATCCCGATCGCTCGATCGCCAAACAGCAAGATTTTTTGAATCGCTTTATATCTCTTCCCTTTGATGACCAGTCTGCCGTAATTTACGGTCAAATTCGCGCTCAACTAGCTGCCTCTGGGACACCTATCGGCCCTAATGACCTGTTGATTGCCTCTATTGCTATTGCCAACAACCTAATTCTAGTAACTCACAATACCCGCGAGTTCAGCCGCGTTGGAGGTTTGCGTATCGAGGATTGGGAGATAGAGGCATGAGTTAGATGTATCGAGTTCGCCTACAATCAAAATCAAAAGCTCGCTGCCAAAAATGCCTGCAATCAAAATAATACTATGAAATTCACCCTAGATGTAGAAAACAATCCTACAGGCTGGCCAGACCACACTCAGCTACCCGAATCAGACGGCACTTTTGTGGAGAATTTTCAAGAACATCCCCAAAGCATCCTGTTAACCGATTCAATTACTCCCGTCTTCCAAAGCATTCATCCAGATGGTAACTATTGTATCGGTCAAGACAGCGGTATTTATTGGCGATTAACTGAGCCACTAGAACGGGGTGCAGAAGCGCCAGACTGGTTTTATGTGCCGAATGTGCCGCCAACTATTGACGGTCAATTGCACCGTTCTTATGTGATGTGGCAAGAATTTGTAGCACCGTTAATTGTGTTATAATTTGTATCGGGCAATGGTGCAGAAGAACGCGACAGAACGCCTTTATTGCGATCGGGTCAACAGGAAACTAAGCCGGGTAAATTTTGGATTTATGAAAATGTGATCCGTCCGGCATTTTACGGGATTTATGAAGTAACTAAGGCTAGCGTTGAAGTCTATCACCTGATCGAAAATAGGTATCAATTAGTTGCTGCAAACGATCGCGGTCATTATCCCATTGAACCGTTAGGGGTGGAATTGGGAATTTGGCAAGGGATGTATCAAAATGTTGAGTTACCTTGGCTGCGCTGGTGGGATAGTGCAGGTAATCTATTGTTAACCGGTTTTGAAAGAGCTCAACAAGCAGAAGACCAATTAGAGCAATTGCGCGCTCAGTTGCGATCGGCTGGAATTGAACCGCAATTGTGAGCAGGTTTGTAGTGAGGACTTTAGTTCTTCCATGTGATTTTTTAAGGACTAAAGTCCTTACTACAAACTTTTTTATGTACAACTAATATAACAGAGGAAACCCAGTGCCACGCATTTTTGACAACATTGAACTGCCGCTGCTACCAGCATTGCGAGACACCATTAAACTCTCCTATAGGGCAGATTTTTGTGTGGGCTATTTCAATCTTCGGGGATGGCGGAGAATTGGCGATTTAATAGAAGCATATATGGGAAATCAAGGAGCCTGCTGCCGCCTTTTGGTGGGAATGCAAAGTTTGCCTGCCGATGAATTGAATGCTAGTTTTAGCCTAATTCCCCATCACGGGGGGATTGACAATAATGCCATTATTCGGCTCAAAAAACGGATGGCTGAGGAGTTTCGCCACCAGTTGACGATCGGTGCTCCCAACGATCGCGACGAGCAGGGCTTACGCAGGTTAAGCTATCAGATTAAAACCGGAAAAGTCATTGTTAAATTATTCTTAGCTTACCCACTGCACGCTAAGCTGTATCTCGTTCACCGTCACGATCCCAACAGTCCGATCGTCGGTTTTTTGGGCAGCAGCAATCTGACTTTATCGGGACTGTCAAAACAAGGGGAATTGAATATTGATATTTTAGATTCTGATGCTTGTAATAAATTGCAAAAATGGTTTGACGATCGCTGGGAAGAATACGGCTGTATTGATATTTCTAAAGAACTCGCAGAAATTATCGATCGCAGTTGGGCGAGAGCCGAACTAATTCCACCTTATCACATCTATCTCAACATTGTCTATCATTTGTCGCGCGAGGCGATCGCAGGTATTGCTGAGTTTCAGATTCCCCGCGATTTTAAGGGTTTATTTAAATTTCAAGAAGAAGCGGTTAAGTTAGCCGCCCGTCACATTACCAAACGGGGAGGCGTGATTATTGGCGACGTTGTAGGGTTGGGTAAAACTTTAGTCGGAACTGCGATCGCCAAAATTTTACAAGAAGACTGTCTCTTGGAAACCCTGATTATTTGTCCCAAAAACTTGGTAAAAATGTGGCAGGAATATGCAGATAACTTTCGCCTGCTTGCGAAAGTCTTATCGATCAGTCTGGTACAGCAAGAATTGCCAGAATTGCGCCGCTATCGAGTTGTGTTAATTGATGAAAGTCACAACCTCAGAAACCGAGAAGGCAAGCGATATCGAGCGATTCAAGAATATATTGCAATCAACGAAAGTAAATGTATTTTGCTTTCAGCAACTCCCTACAACAAAACCTATTTAGATTTATCTTCTCAGTTGCGGCTGTTTATTCCTGAAGACCAAAATTTAGGACTGCGGCCCGAAGCTTTGCTGAATCAATTGGGCGGAGGCAGTCAAGGAGAGTTAGAATTTATTAAGCGGCATCAATGTTCCGTGCGCTCTTTAGCTGCTTTTGAAAAAAGCGAACATCCTGATGATTGGCGAGATTTGATGAAGCGCTACATGGTGAGACGCACTCGCTCGTTTATCAAAGAAAATTATGCGGAAACTGACGCAGAGAAGGGACGCAAATATTTAGAATTTGCCGATCGCACGCGCTCCTATTTTCCCGATCGCATTCCCAAAACCATTAAATTCTACTCCGAAGCCTCAGCAGCTAACTCCCATAGCCAGCTTGACTTCTCAGAAATTGTCGAAGTCATCAATGCACTGAATCTGCCGCGTTACGGGCTGGGAAATTACATTGCCAAAAAACCCAAACACAAGCCGACTGAAGCAGAACAGCGGCAGTTAAATGCCTTATTCCGTGGGGGTCGCCGGTTAATGGGGTTTTCGCGGACAAACCTGTTTAAACGGCTAGAAAGCAGTGGCAGTGCCTTTATTCAGTCGATCGAGCGCCACATCCTGCGGAATTTTATCTATTTATACGCGATCGACCAAAGCTTAGATATTCCGATCGGCACCCAGGATGCAGACTTGTTGGATACCCGCAACAGCGATGAAGATGCTGATTCTGTGGTGGTTAGCAGTTTTGATACCGAAGAAATTGAAGATGATGCGGGCGAACTTTTAGATATCGAAGCCGAATTACTGTTAACCCAAAAGAGTTTTCAACAGCGGGCAGAAGTTGTTTATCGAGAATATCAAACGCGCTATCAGCGCAGGTTTAAATGGCTCAAATCAGACTTCTTTGATACCAAGAAGTTAAAACGGGATTTGCTAGCAGATGCCCGCTGTCTGATAGAAGTCTTGCAAACTTGCGGTGAATGGCATTCTCAACCAGATGCAAAGTTAGCAGCTTTGGTTAAATTGCTCACAGAAACTCACCCCCATGAGAAAGTATTAATTTTTACTCAGTTTGCCGATACAGTCCGCTATATAAATGATAATTTAACTGCCCTAAATATTGCGGGCGTTGCATCGGTGACAGGTAAATCAAAAGACCCCACCGAACTCACATTCCGGTTTAGTCCGGCTAGCAGCGGCAAGCAGGATCAAATCTCCCCAGAACAAGAATTGCGGGTCTTAATTGCCACCGATATCCTGAGTGAAGGCCACAACTTGCAAGACAGTGCGATTATCGTTAATTATGACTTACCTTGGGCAATTATTCGGTTAATTCAGCGGGCGGGAAGAGTGGACAGAATCGGTCAAAAAGCTGAGCAGATTTTGTGTTATTCATTCTTGCCGGATGAAGGAGTCGATCGCATTATCAACCTGCGCGAAAGACTGCGCCGACGCTTGCAAGAAAATGCCGAAGTTGTCGGAACTGATGAGACATTTTTTGAGGATGACTCACCTCAAGTCATTCTCGATATTTACAATGAAAAATCAGGAATTTTAGATGGCGAAGAAGATGCCGAAGTTGACTTAACATCCGAAGCTTTTCAAATTTGGAAAAATGCGACTGACAACAACCCTATTTTGAAAAAAACGATTGAGTCAATGCCAAATGTAGTTTATTCAACTCGCAATCATACTCCCGCACCCTTGCAACCAGAAGGAGTTTTATTGTACATGAAAACCGCCGAGGGAAATGATTCGTTAATTTGGGTCGATCGCGATGGCAATAGCGTTACTCAATCGCAACTGGCAATTTTAAGAATTGCCGCCTGCGACGAAGCGACACCAGCAATTCCCAGAGACAAACAGCATCACGAATTAGTCACAAAAGGTGCAGAGTTGATAGCAGAAGAAGAGTTAACTGCGGGCGGACAATTGGGCCGCCCTTCCGGGGCCAGGTTCCGAACCTATGAACGTTTGAAGAGTTACGCCCAGTCCATGCGCGGTACAATATTTGCATCCGATGAATTGGCAAAAGCAATAGATGAAATTTACCGCTATCCCCTGCGCCAGTCGGCAATTGACACGTTAAATCGGCAGTTAAAAAGCGGTATTGGCGATCGACAATTAGCAGAATTAGTCGTGGGTTTGCGGATGGACGACCGTTTGTGTATTGTCAATGAAGACGAAGACAAACGGGAACCGATGATTATTTGTTCTTTAGGCTTGTTTCAGGAGAAATAATTAATTATGTTAGGGCTTGGGCGCTGCGGCCCAATAAACCTGGTTTTTATCGATATTAAAGACTATCAACCAGTATTCTCGCAAAAACCCGGTTTCTGATTTATCGACTCCGCCCGTTAGGATGTATAATGAAGGATAGCTTTATTTTAAGAGTAAAGATGTATGACGCTATCAATTGAGCCTCAATCCAAGCTTTCTCTGGCTGCATTTTTAAATTTACCAGAAACCGAACCTGCGAGTGAATACATCGACGGTCAAGTTTATCAGAAACCGATGCCTCAAGGAAAACATAGTCTGATTCAAACAGAGTTTGCCTCCACGATTAATCAGCAGGGTAAACCCAGAAAACTCGCTTTAGCTTTGACTGAGTTACGCTGCACATTTGGGGGACGTTCTTTAGTGCCAGATATTGCAGTTTTTGAATGGTCTCGCATCCCAGTTGATGAGAATGGAGAAATTGCTAATCGATTTGAAAGTCATCCCGATTGGGTGATTGAAATTCTTTCACCAGAACAGTCTCCCAATCGTGTAATTAACAAGATTATTTTTTCGATCCAGCACCAAACCAAATTAGGTTGGTTCATCGATCCTCACGATCGCTCTATCATGGTATTTCAACCCAATCAGTTGCCAGAGGTCAAGTATGACAGCGATATGTTAACAATTCTCAATGTATTGAGCGATTGGCAAGTGCGAGTTGCAGATATTTTTAGTTTTTTACAAGTTAATTAATCCAGTACCGTCTTTCTGATTTATCGACTGCGCCCAAGAAACCGAGTTTTTTCCGAGATTAAAGGCTATCAACCAGTATTCTGCAACAACCCGGTTTCTGACCACCCGTTTCTGCCTTCATATATAACTATGCCGCCAACACTTAAAGAATCCCGCGAACTTCTCCAAGACTTTGAATTCAACAAATTGTTCGTCCAAAAACTCGGTTGGGATAATCCATCATCCCAAAAAACCGTACCTGTAGAAATAGACGGCGAGACTTATTCCCGAAAGGCAATCGCCCAACTTTTAGGAGTAGTTGTATATGAAATTATCGCCGATAGCGGAAATATCCCCAACAGCGCCGAAAGACTGACGATTTATCGCGAAATAGTGCAAATTTCCGCCGAAAATCTGTTGATTTTTATTGATGAAAATCGCACCAAATGTCTCTGGTATTGGGTGAAGCGCGAAGGTACAAAACTTTATCCCCGCGATCATGTATACGTGAAACGGGAACCTTGCGATTTGCTGCTGAGTAAAGTGACAGCTTTAAAAGTTGATTTAGAAGAATTAGAAACGCTTTCGGTGATTGATGTCGCCCAAAGATTGCAGGCTGGCTTGGATGTCGAACGAGTAACTAAAAAGTTTTTTGAAGAGTTTAAACAGCAACACGTTGAATTTTTAAGTGTGATTCGCGGCATTGACAAAGAAACTGACAGACGCTGGTATACTTCGGTTTTACTCAACCGCTTGATGTTTGTTTATTTTTTGCAGCGCAAAGGGTTTATCGACAGCGGCAAAATCCTGTATTTGCAGGAAAAGTTAGCCGAAAGCAAGCAGCGGGGAACGGATTTATTTTACTCGCAATTCTTGAAAACACTGTTTTTTGATGGATTTGCTAAACCTCTGGATTTGCGGGAGAAAGGCGTTAAAGAATTAATCGGCGATGTTAAATATTTGAATGGGGGACTGTTTCTCGAACATCCCATCGAACAAAATTATCCGAATATCGCCATACCCGATGCTGCTTTTGAGAAAATATTTAATTTATTTGCCGCCTATTCTTGGAATCTAGACGATACGGTGGGCGGGAAGGAAAACGAAATTAATCCGGCGGTTTTGGGATACATCTTTGAGAAATACATTAACCAAAAAGCCTTTGGTGCTTATTATACCAGGCCGGAGATTACTGAATATTTGTGCGATCGCACAATCAACAAACTAATTCTCGATAGAGTCAACCAATCCCTTAACTCCTCCAACTCTTCCTCCCCCCTTACTAAGGGGGAATCTCCCTCTTCCTCCCCCCTTACTAAGGGGGGCCGGGGGGGTATTGCCCGTCACTTTGAAACCATCACCGAACTCCTCACCAATCTCGACGCAAATCTCTGCCGCCGCTTGCTAGAAGACATCCTCCCAAACTTAACATTATTAGACCCAGCCTGCGGTTCCGGCGCGTTTTTAGTTGCAGCAATGAAAACGCTGATTTACATCTATTCAAAAGTCTTTGGTACAAGCAAGTTTTTAACCGACCACTACCTCAATAATTTACTCAAAACAATCGAAAAAGAGCATTCATCACTCAACTACTATATCAAAAAACGGATTATTAGCGATAACCTCTACGGCGTGGATATCATGCCGGAAGCAGTGGAAATCGCTAAATTGCGCTTGTTTTTAGCCTTAGTTTCGGCGGCGCACGATGTCAGCGAATTGGAACCGCTGCCGAATATTGATTTTAACATTATGGCGGGGAATTCCTTAATTGGATTGATTCGAGTGGATGAGACGGGGTTTGATTCTGTAGGAAATTCGCTGCAAGGAAATCTGCTGCAAACTTTGGCGGCTAACAGCTACAAAGCAATCTTAGCAGACAAAAATAAATCGGTAGATTTGTACAAAACACACGCTTTTGAGTCGGGGGAACAAGCCGCAGGTTCTCAAGAATCACGTTTGTTGATGTTGCGGAGTCACATCGAACAGTTAAATCGAGAGTCGCAGGATAAATTAAATTTGTTATTGTTGGATGAGTTTAGTAAGCGGCTGGGAATTAAGTACGAACAAGTGCAGTTAGCGGGGAAACCGAAGAAACGAGTTTTAACTATTGATGATATTGCTGAGTTGCAACCGTTTCACTGGGGATACCACTTTGACAGAATTTTAGAACGCGGTGGATTTGATGCGATTATTACCAATCCACCTTGGGAAATTTTTAAGCCAAATGCTAGAGAGTTTTTTGTCCAGCATAACGAACTAGCAAAAAAAAGTAAGATGGATATCAAAACTTTTGAAAAAGAGCAAAATAAAATTCTGCAAAACCCTGAGATTGCTGAAACTTGGTTAAAATATTTGAGTGAATTTCCTCATGTTAGCGCTTACTACCGTTCAGCAGAACAGTACAAAAATCAGATTTCAATTGTCAACGGCAAAAAATCTGGCACTGATATTAACTTCTACAAGCTTTTTCTAGAGCAATGTTTTAACCTCTTACGCCCAAATGGCGAGTGCGGCATCATCATTCCTTCTGGAGTTTATACTGATTTGGGAACTAAGCAACTGCGGGAAATGTTATTTGTTCAGACTGAGATTGATGCGCTGTTTGGTTTGTCCAATGAAAGGTTTATTTTTGAAGGAGTACATCACAGCTTCAAGTTTTGCTTGCTCACTTTTGAGAAAGGTAAAAATACAGAGTCATTTCAAGCTGCTTTCCGCATCAATCCGCGAGAAGCGATTCGCGTGGACAAACTCGATACTTTTCTGAACAATCAAGATGAATATATTGAGATTTCTGTTAACTTGATTCGTCGCTTATCTCCTGACTCTCTCTCGGTGATGGAGTTTAAAAATGAGGGAGATATTCGGATTGCTGAGAAAATGCTGCAATTCCCTTTACTGGGCGAACAGATTGAGGGGAAATGGAATCTGCGGTTAACTGCCGAATTTCACATGACTAATGACAGTCATTTATTCAAGCAAGAACCAGGGAAAGGGAGACTGCCACTTTATGAAGGTAAAATGATTCATCAGTTTACTCACCTATATGCTGAACCGAGGTATTGGGTGGATGAAGCGGAAGGGAGAAAGGCTTTGTTGGGAAAGAATGGTATAGATAATAGTCAAAAGTTAGATTATCAGTGTTACCGTTTGGCCTATCGTTCCATTGCTAGCAGTACAAATGCTCGTAGCCTTATTGGTACAATACTGCCTACAAATGTTTTTTGTGGTAATTCTCTCAATATTGCCTCCCCTATTCAAGACAATCAGCATACACTATTCGTTAGCGCTTTTTTGAACAGTTTTTGTATAGATTTTGCCTTGCGTCAAAAAGTGTCGTCAAACATTAATATGTTCTACATATACCAACTTCCTGTCCCCCGATCGCGAATAGGTGACAAATACTTCACCGACATCGTACAGCGTGCCGCCAAACTA
The DNA here is from genome assembly GCF_036704885.1 of Microcoleus sp. F4-D5. Classification (NCBI taxonomy): domain Bacteria; kingdom Bacillati; phylum Cyanobacteriota; class Cyanophyceae; order Oscillatoriales; family Microcoleaceae; genus Microcoleus; species Microcoleus sp. F4-D5. Next base: position 63,959 of record NZ_JAUBSX010000013.1, read on the forward strand.
ATCTGCACCGCCCCAGAATTTGACGAATTAGCCCAAGAAGTCGGCTTAAACTCCCACCGAGAAGGCGTTACCGATGAAACAGAACGCGCTCAATTGCGAGCCGAATTAGACGGCATTATCGCCCACCTTTACGGATTAACCGACGCAGAATTTGCCTATATCCTGACTACTTTTCCCATCGTCCCAGAAACCGTCAAACAAGCAGCGTTAGCAGCATATCGCACCTTTGCACCAAAATCCGGCGAACCTGAAATCATCAATTTAATCGACACAGGCGAAAACAATATCATAGAATTCAAATCAACCGCCCGCTGGAATCTCCGAGAAAACACAAAAGACAAGGCCATCGAACACGAAATTGTCAAAACTGTGGCGGCATTTTTAAACACCCGTGGAGGGACTCTGTTAATCGGAGTAGATGATGCAGGAACACCCCTAGGTTTGGATACGGATTACCAAACATTGAAAAAGAAAAATCCTGATGGTTATATGTTATTTCTGAATCACGACCTTTTGCTGACAGAAATTGGCAAAGATAGCGGCGCACTGTGGCACATCACGTTTCATCAAGTCAGCGGTTTAGATTTGTGTCGGGTTGTCGTTCAACCATCGCCGAAACCGATTTATGTAAAGCTCAAAGATAAGGGCGGAAAAGAAGAAGACTGTTTCTACATTCGCAGCAATAATTCTAGTGTTAAACTCGGCCTTAAGGAAACTGTCGAATACAGCAAAAATCGCTGGCGATGAATTCCAGAGTGCATCGGAATTGATATTACCCACAGTCAGGGCACGGCGGTGCCGTTTCCCTACAAATAATCGGGGGATGGTTACATCTTTCATCGAGGAAGATTGATTATTTTGGGATAGGAAAATGCCATTGCCGTGTCCTCCTATCATCTCTGCCTTCTTAATGACTGCCACCAACGCAGTGTCAAATTGCGATCGACCCGAATTAAAGCAATTGTGAGATTACTTATTATAATAAGTGAGAACTAAATACCATCGGATTTTTTGACAGAGGAAATTAAGGGCGATCGCACTCGGCTGGTCTATTTCCTTCCAAGGGCGATCGCAACTGAGCCCGCAACCGTACCTAACAGTTAAATAATGCCTCTCGATCGGGAACTCCGATCGCTCCTATTGAAGCTAAAATTGAACAACAACCCCAAATAAATCTATGGGACTCTTTGACAAGATTCGCGGCGAATTTGTCGATATCATCGAATGGTTGGACAATACCAGCGATACCATTGCCTATCGATTCGAGCGGCACCAAAACGAAATAAAACAAGGTGCTAAACTAACTGTACGACCCGGACAAATAGCAGTCTTTGTCAGCGAAGGCAAAGTTGCCGATGTCTTCGATCCGGGAATGTACGAACTGTACACCCGCAACTTACCCGTTCTGGGCACCTTAAAAGGTTGGCCCTACGGTTTCAACTCTCCCTTTAAAGCAGAAGTCTACTTTTTTAACACCAAAATATTTACCAACCTGAGATGGGGAACCTCTAACCCTGTAATTATCCGCGATCCAGAACTCGGCCCAGTGCGAATGCGGGCTTTTGGAACCTACAACATTAAAGTTTCTCATCCCGAACAACTCTTAAAACAACTAATCAGCACTGACGGACTATTTCAAGTAGATGAAATTACCGATCAACTCCGCAATACAATAGTCAGTGCCTTTGCCAATTGGGTTGGCAGTTCCCGCGTTCCCCTCCTAGACTTTGCAGCCAACTACACGCACATGGGCGAACAGGTACGAGTTGCCATAGAGCCAAGTATCCAGCAGTTCGGGTTAGAGTTAACTCAGCTATTAATTGAAAACATCTCCATGCCTCCAGAAGTTGAAGCAGCACTCGACAAACGAGCCTCTATCGGACTTCTGGGAAATATGCAGCAATATACCCAATATCAAGCTGCTAACGCCATAGAAGCATCAGCAAATAACCCCAGCGGCGGCAATCAAGCATTAGAATTTGGCATGGGAATGGCACTAGGTCAGCAAATGACAAATATGATGCAGCCGCCAGCATCTCAAACTCCACCGCCGCCCCCCCCGCCCACACAAAATCAGTGGTATATTGCCCACAACGGTCAACAATCAGGCCCTTTTGAATTGCATCAACTTCTGCCAAATGGTTTGACACATCAGGTAATGGTGTGGCGTGCGGGTTTTGACGGCTGGAAGTTAGCATCGCAAGTGCCGGAATTAGCATCTTTGTTGGCGACAGTACCGCCGCCTCCCCCAACCGCCGCAGCCTAAAATTTTGCAAGTTTAGTTAATTGGTAATTAGTAATTGATCTGCTTTCCCCATTACTAATTACCAATTACATCACCAATAAACTATTATGAATACTTCTGAACCTGCTGTTAAACGTTTTCCCTGTCCTAGCTGCGGCGCTTATTTAGAGTTCAACCCCGAAGCAGGAAAGCTCAAGTGTGCTTACTGCGGCTGGGAAGATGCAATTCCCCAAACTGCTGAAGAGGTAAAGGAAAATTCTTACGAACAATATCTACAATTCGACGAAACAACGCTGACAGCTTTATCAACAACCGCCCTTGAAGTAAAATGCAATGATTGCGGAGCAAGTGTTACTTTTGAACCGCCAAAAGTAGCGGGCCAATGCCCATTTTGTGCTTCGCCAATTGTGACGCAACCTGAAAAAGCTAGCCCGAGTTTGCATCCAGAGGGAATTGTCCCTTTTGAAGTTACTGCTAAACAGGCCAGAGAAAGCATTCAGAAGTGGTTGAGCAATCGCTGGTTTGCTCCCTCTGCTTTGAAATCCCTAGCGCAACAGGAGAAAATTCAAGGGGTTTATTTGCCGTTTTGGACTTACGACACTTATACGGTTAGTTACTATCAGGGTTCTCGCGGAGAACACTACTACGTAACTGAAACTTATACGGAAACAAACTCGCAGGGCGAAACTGAAACTAAAACTCGCCAAGTGCAACATACCAGGTGGTGGCCTGCTTCTGGCAGAGTCGATCGCTCTTTTGATGATATTCTGATTCCGGCCACAACTTCAGTCGATCGCCCGCGTCTGGATGCGTTAGAACCTTGGCATCTCAAGGAGTCGCTGCGCGCTTACAATTCATCTTATTTAGCTGGGTTTGAAGCGCAGCGATCGCAAGTTTCTCTCACTCAAGGATTTGAATCTGCTAAAAATGTCATGACCGGTACTATTCGCTACGATGTTTGTAGAGATATCGGCGGCGACGAGCAGCAGGTTCACAGCATTTCTACTAATTACAATGCTATCACTTTTAAGCATATTTTGCTACCTGTGTGGCTGTGCGCCTATCGCTATCAAAACCAGCGATATCAAGTAATGGTTAATGCACGCACCGCTGAAGTTCAAGGGGAACGTCCCTACAGTGTTTGGAAAATTACTGCTGCGGTTGTTAGCGGTGTCTTGCTTGCTGGTGTGATGTACCTATTGTTTAGTGGTAATTGGAAATATATCCGTGTTCCCGGTCTGCCTCAGCCGCAACCGCAACCAACTTCCCTACCTGTACCGAGCCAAAAATGACCGCCAGTTCCTATTCCCTCAACCGCACCTGTACCGAACACAAAATTACCGCCAGCGCCTGTTCCCTCTTCACTCTAGTAATTCTGGATGGAGCAGTCACCGGAGGCGGTGGAGGCATCGTCGTCGGTGTAGTAGTCGCGATCGATGTCAGTAAAATTAACTCAATTATTATTTGAGCCGAATCAATAAATTTAATGTAAATCTACCTTAAGGAGTACACAACTGGGTTTGTAAGTATCTTTTTTAAAACACCTAAATTAAATATAACTTGTTATATTTAATTTAGGTGTTGCTTTAAGGATAGATTATGAGTACAGTCTATTTAAGTGTACTGATAATTCAAAAAAAACAACTACTAATTTCACAATTATAGATAAAATACGAAGTATCGATATTTAAAAATACATGAAATGGTTGCATTTTATTGACCAAACATACTTAAAAATTCCAAATCGGTAAGTATATTGTGGATAAAATGTCTAAATATTTATTGAATTAGCACAACCAACTAACTTTTACTAACAAAATTTGAGAATCAATTGTATGAATCAAAATCAAATTAAATGGTTGGCCGCTGCTCTAATGCTAATAGACCACATCGGATTGATGCTTGAAGCAGAACCCATGCGTATCATCGGCCGCCTCAGTTTTCCGTTGTTTAGCTGGGTGTTTGCTCAAAACTGGAAACGACCGGGGGACAAAAATCCTCTAATTACTCGACTGATATTATTTGGGGTACTTTCTCAAATACCTCATATGTTACTTTTTGGCAATTTACAGTTAAACATCATGTTTAGCTTTGCCGTAGCAGCACTAACTTTGAGCTACATCCGACGCTTCGATCGCAAAATTGCAGTTTTAAGCACAGGTCTAGTAGCTGCTCAAATTTTAGGAGTGAGTTACGGCTGGTATGCAGTGGCTTGCCCGCTATTGATGATTAGGTGGCAAGGAGGAGGCGATCGCCTTTGGTGGTTCGGCTGGACTATAGCAAATATCGGATATACAATTAGTTGCAAAAGCTGGATTCAAATTTTCGCCATATTCGCGCCGCTAGTTATGGCATACTACGATAGTTCTAAAGATCGAAAACCAACGGCTTTAGAAAAAAGATTTTTCTATTATTTTTATCCACTACACCTTGGGGGGCTAGCTGCACTGCGAACAATTGTCTAAATAAGACTGGGGATTCTAATTAGTTGATTATTGATTTTTTATTTAAACGAAGTACAACCGCATCTCTGAGCGATCGCCCTCACAGAAGAGTGCGATCGCTTTCTAAACTGTATTGCCAACATTCAACTGACCGAGGCGCTTCAAAATACTCAGCACGCTGTACAAATCATTCCCCGGATTGAAAAGGTAAAACTTCCGAGAAAAAGCGTACTGTGCTTTTTCCCGCTTAACTAACTTGACAAATAGAAAATCTGCCCCATTCATTAACAATCCGTAAGTAGGTCGATCGGCACTGAGATTAGCTAACATATAAGCCAGTAACTGCGGAATCCCTACCTCCAAAGAAAACGCCGCTTGCTTGGACTCAATCACTACTACCCAAAACTCCTGAAACAAAGCCAAAACATCCAACTGTCCCCTCACAATCACTCCCTCGTCTTCCTCAACAATTTCTACAGACTTTTCTGAAGTAACATGAAAAGGAGCCAGATAGAAATCAGCTAAATCCAAAAGCGGAGACAGCACCACCATTTTGACTGTATTTTCGAGCAGCGGCGGATGTTTGAGCAAATTCCTGTAACTTGCTTTCACTCTGTCTAATCGTTGTTTTTCATGATCGCTGATTTCTGGCAAATCATCTTGCCACTCGCGAAAAAATTGGTCATCCTCAACCCACTCAATTTTGAAGTGGGTTTCCAAATCGTTCAGTGCGACATTTCTAGCTTGAATTGTTTGTACCATAAATTTAACTAATTTCTTAAAATTTTCCTCATAATTGATGATAGCAATTATTGCTAAATTTCTGTTAATTGCGTTTCCTAGGGCATAGGGCACTAGGGCACTTCAGGTCAGACCCGCAGTCCGGCAAGGGTTGAAACCCCTGCCTCAAAGCTAAAGTCCTCTCAAAGAGGACTGAAGAACTCATTAGTCCTCTTTGAGAGGACTTGCGCTATGAGACAGGGAATTAATTCCCTGGCGGACTTTCGGGCTCAGCCGACACCTCCAAGCACAGCCGTGTCCCTACAGATTTCCCAAAAAATGTAACGAGTTGTAAAGTATAATTAAACCGAAGCGAACACAGAGGCCAAGTAGTATCAAATGCGAGTTGCGATCGCCGGAGCAGGCTTAGCAGGACTTTCCTGCGCTAAATATCTCACCGACGCGGGCCACACCCCCATAGTCCTAGAAAGTCGAGACGTACTCGGCGGCAAAGTCGCCGCCTGGAAAGATGCAGACGGCGACTGGTACGAAACCGGGCTGCACATCTTCTTCGGCGCATACCCGAATATGCTCCAACTCTTCAAAGAACTTGACATTGAAGACAGGCTGCAATGGAAACAGCACAGCATGATTTTCAATCAGCCGGAAACCCCCGGAACCTATTCCCGCTTTGACTTTCCCGACCTTCCCGCCCCCTTCAACGGCGTCGCAGCCATCCTGGGCAACAACGATATGCTCACCTGGCCCGAAAAAATCCGCTTCGGCATCGGTTTGATTCCCGCAATGCTTCAGGGTCAAAAATATGTCGAAGCAATGGACAAATACTCGTTTTCCGACTGGCTGAAAAAGCAAAACGTCCCCCCCAGAGTCGAAAAAGAAGTATTCATCGCCATGTCCAAGGCGCTCAATTTCATCGACCCCCACGAAATATCTGCAACCATACTGCTGACAGCCCTCAACCGCTTCCTGCAAGAGAAAAACGGCTCGAAAATGGCCTTTTTAGACGGTTCCCCCACAGAGAGGTTGTGTCAGCCGATGGTAGACTACATAACTGAGCGAGGTGGCGAAGTCCGGCTGAATGCACCCATCAAAGAGTTTTTGCTCAACGATGACAACACGGTGCGCGGCTTCCAGATTCGGGGAGTAAAAGGGGCAGATTCAGAAATTCTGACGGCCGATATTTACGTTTCCGCGATGCCGGTTGACCCGCTGAAGTTGATGATGCCGAAACCTTGGGGCGAAATGGATTATTTCAAACAGCTCGAAGGCTTGGAGGGAGTACCCGTCATTAATGTACACTTGTGGTTCGATCGCAAATTAACTGATATCGATCACTTGCTGTTCTCGCGATCGCCCCTGCTGAGCGTCTACGCCGACATGAGCAACACCTGCCGCGAATATGCCAGCCCAGACAAATCCATGCTGGAACTGGTTTTAGCACCGGCCAAAGACTGGATAGGCAAATCTGACGAAGATATTGTCGCAGCCACAATGGTCGAGTTAGAAAAACTCTTTCCCGATCAAATCCCAGAACCAGCCAAACTGCTCAAATATCACGTAGTCAAAACCCCTCGTTCCGTCTACAAAGCCACTCCCGGACGCCAGCAGTGCCGTCCCACACAAACAACTCCCATTAGCAATTTCTATCTAACGGGGGATTATACGATGCAGCGTTATCTTGCGAGTATGGAAGGTGCCGTGCTTTCTGGTAAGCTGACAGCGCAGGCTATTTCGACGGCCAATAACAAATGAAAAATTAAGAATTTTTCATAAAGACGTAAAAGAATCTCCCGTTTTCTAAACGGGGGAATGTCAGTTCTAATCTTTAAATTTCTTATTCTCGGATGCTGCAACTGTCAAAACTCCAGTGCATGAGAACTCTGGCTTCTGTGGATGACTCTTACGAACTGTGCCGCCAAGTCACGGCGAGTTATGCCAAAAATTTTTATTTAGGCACTCAACTCATGCCCGAAGCGAAGCGTCGGGCGATTTGGGCGATTTACGTCTGGTGCCGCCGCACCGACGAACTCGTAGACGGGCCCGGTTCTGATGCAACGACCCCTGAAACCCTCAATCTGTGGGAAAAACGCCTAGAATCTGTGTTTGCCGGCCATCCTCACGACGACTACGACGTAGCTTTGGTGGATACGCTGTCTCGTTTCCCGATCGACATTGGGCCGTTTCGAGAGATGATTGCGGGCCAGCAAATGGACTTGTACCGCAGCCGCTACGAAACTTTTGAAGAGCTCAATCTTTACTGTTACCGAGTAGCGGGTACAGTCGGGCTGATGTCGATGTCTGTCATGGGTGTAGACGAGTCGAATCCCGCTGCTAAGTGGAATTGGCACTGGGGTAATAAAATTCCCAAAGAAGAAGCCGTCTCCCTCGGTATTGCCAAGCAGTTGACTAATATTCTGCGCGATGTCGGAGAAGACGCCCGCCGCGGCCGCATTTACATTCCCTTAGAAGACTTAGCCTTGTTTAACTACACCGAAGAAGATTTATTCAACGGTGTCATTGACAACCGCTGGCGGGAATTGATGCGGTTTCAAATTCAGCGAGCTCGCAAATTATACGCCAGCGCGGAACCGGGAATTAAAGTGCTCAGTCCCGATATCCGCTGGACTGTTTGGGCTGCTACAATGCTGTACAGCAGAATCTTAAATGCGATCGAACGGAATAAGTACGATGTTTTCCAGAAGCGGGCTTATGTTAGCAATTCTCAGAAATTGCTGTGCCTCCCCGCCGCTTGGCTGAAGTCAAAAGTGCTTTAGTCCCAGCCCGTATTGCTGGCGATTCGGCAACGGGTAAGGGGTATTTGTCAAGTTACAAATTATATGATGTCCAGCAAATTGCATATTAGGTTTGTGGGGATGCGCTAGTTCCGTGTCCCTGCCTGTTGTGTGTCGATCTAAGTCAAAGTGGCGGTGTAGCGGGTGAAATTTTCAATTGGTCGATCGAACTTTTCAACAATTGCTTTTCCTGCTGGAGTTTTATCTCTAAATTTTGAATTTGTTCTCGGCGGGCTTCAACTTCAATCAAGCGGCGAGACAATTCTTGACTTTGCAAAGTGAGAGATTGCCGCCAATTTTCTGCTTTCTGGGCTTCTTTTTGAAAAAAATCGGGAGTAAAGCCTGTTGTCAAATACTTCTCAACTAATTCTAGCACCCAGTCTGTAGCTGATTGAATATCCACAACCTGGCTATTTTCGTCAACAATTGCTAATAATAGCATCCCTTCATTTAAAACATTAGTTGCAGAGTTAATTTGATTTTGAGCAAAATCTTTCGGTAATGTCAAAAAACATTCTTCACTAAGAAGAGCCCAAGTATCATCAGAATTTTGGCAAGCCAGCAATTGCAGACTTATCTCGCCTAAAATTTCCTGATTTTGTACTAGGGCTAAATATAACATGAGGGTAATTAGTAATTGGTAATTGGTTATTAGTTATTAGTTATTTGTTTTACGAGTTGTGCACCCGTAGGGGCGGGTTTTACCAACAATAATTGCCTGAAACTAACTATCTCGTAAACCCGCCCCCGCCACTATCAACAGTTAACTGTCAACTATTAAAACACCTTTAGCCGATCGCGCAAAATCTCCGCCTGTTTTTCGGCTTCCGCCAAAGCATCCCTCGCGCCCTGAACCACATCCGGAGTAGCCTTATCCACAAACTTCTGATTAGTCAAGCGCGCCGCAGTATGCTTAATTTCAGCTTCCACTTTGTTCAACTTCTTTTCTAACTTAGCACGCAAAGCCGCCAAATCGACCACCCCAGCCAGAGGAATCAATACTTGCACAGTACCGACAACCCCAGCAATTGTCTGTCCCAAATCTGCATCCAAACTAGCAGTAACTGTCAGATGTTCGACTTTTGCCAAATCCTGAATGTAAACACTTCCATCTGAGATTATTTGGCGTTCTTTCTCGCTTTCGCTTTGCAAAATCGCCGTCACCTTCACACTGGGTTTGATATCAGCATCTGCCCGCAAATTGCGAATATTGCGAATTGTACCGAACAACAACTCAAACTGCTGTTCCAAATCAGGATCGATTAGAGAGATATCCGCTTCAGGATAAGCTTGCAAAGCCAAACATTCACCATCACCTGTTTGAGTCAGAGTGTGCCAAATTTCCTCAGTAATGTGCGGCATAAAAGGATGCAGCAGTTTCAAAATCCCTTCCAACACAAAAGCAAAAGTTTGCTGTGCCACTTTCTTAGACTTTGGTTCAGCATCCTGCTGCAAGCGAGACTTGACTAACTCAATATACCAGTCACAGAAATCGCCCCAAATAAACTCATAAAGTCCCTTCGCCGCTTCCCCCAAACCGTAATTTTCCAAATAATTGCGGCTTTCTTGCACAACTTGATTGTAACGAGAAAGAATCCAGCGATCGCACAATTCCAAACCACCTCCCCCAGAAGGACTTCCCAACTGCTGCGGAGTCTGTCCCTCCAAGTTCATCATCACAAACCTGGCCGCATTCCACAACTTATTCGTGAAGTTCCGCGAAGCTTCTACCGATTTCGATTCATCAGTTTTGCGATCGTACTCCATGCGAATATTTTGACCGGCCCCTACCACTTCCTTAACCAAAGTGTAGCGCAAAGCATCAGTACCGTACTTGCCAATCAACAGCAGCGGGTCGATACCGTTGTTTTTACTCTTAGACATTTTCTGACCGTTTTCATCCAACACCAAACCGTGAATGTAAACAGTATCAAAAGGCATCTTTCCCGTAAAATGTCCGGCCATCATCGTCATTCTAGCGACCCAGAAAAAGATGATATCAAAACCTGTAACTAAAGTAGTTGTGGGATAGTAAAAATCCAAATCTTTAGTTTCGTCCGGCCATCCCATAGTTGAGAAAGGCCACAACCCGGACGAAAACCAAGTATCCAATACGTCTGGATCTCTTGCTAGCTGCACGTCATTACCAAATTTAGCCGTTGCTTTTTCCTTAGCTTCAGCTTCTGTTTTCGCAACTATAAAAGGTGTTGTATCAGTAATTTCTCCTTTGGTTTCGCTAACAGCATACCAAGCCGGGATTTGGTGTCCCCACCACAATTGGCGGGAGATACACCAATCCTTCAGCTTCACCAGCCAATCGCGATAAACCTTTGTCCATCTATCAGGAACAAAGACTGGTGAGTTACTTTTATCTAATGCTTCTAAAGCGCGTTGAGAAAGAGGATCGATCTTCACAAACCATTGCGTAGATAGCAACGGTTCGACCGGAACTTTGCCGCGTTCGCTGTAGGGAACTGTATGCTTGTAATCTTCTATTTTAACCAAAACCCCGTCATTTTCTAACCGCTGCACCACATTTTTCCGGGCAACAAAGCGGTCTTGTCCCTGGAAAACTCCGGCATTTTCATTTAAAGTGCCGTCCTTATTCATAATGTTAATAAACGGCAAATTGTGACGTTTACCCATCTCGAAGTCATTCGGATCGTGGGCGGGTGTCACCTTGACGCAACCAGTTCCGAAAGTCGGATCGACAAACTCATCAGCAATGATCGGGATTTCGCGATTGACGATCGGCAAAGTCACAGTTTTACCGATAAGATGCTTGTAGCGATCGTCCTGTGGATTCACCGCCACCGCAGTATCGCCCAACATCGTTTCCGGCCGAGTCGTCGCCACCTCCAAATAACCAGAACCGTCCGTCAAAGGATAGCGGAAATGCCACAAATGGCCGTCAACTTCCTGCTGGTCTACCTCCAAATCCGACACAGCAGACTGACTCGCCGGACACCAATTCACCAGGTAATTGCCGCGGTAAATCAGCCCCTCATCGTACAAGCGGACAAAAGCTTCTAAAACCGCAGCGGATAAGCCTTCATCCATCGTAAAGCGTTCGCGCGACCAATCGACAGACACGCCCAAACTGCGTAATTGATTAGTAATAATATTGCCCGATTCCGCTTTCCACTCCCAGGCCCGTTCCAAGAATTTTTCTCGGCCTAAATCGTGGCGAGTTTTGCCTTCTGCTTTGAGTTGCTTTTCGAGAATAGTTTGAACTGCGATACTAGCATGATCCGTTCCCGGCAACCACAGGGTATTGCGTCCAGTCATGCGGTGATAGCGGACGAGGACATCAATCAGCGTCTCTTCAAAAGCGTGTCCCATGTGGAGACTGCCGGTCACGTTGGGCGGCGGGATGACGACGCAGTAAGGTTCGCCACCTTTTTCGGGGTCAGCTTTGAAGGTTTGGTTGTCTTCCCAGTATTTTTGCCATTTGGTTTCGGTGGCTTTGGGGTCGTATTGCGGGGGTAGGTTTGCGGTCATGGTGGCTTGAGAGTTTGATCTTATTTAGATTGTGCCACAGAGGGGGGAGGGTGAGGAGAATTTAGGGGAGAGTCCGATCGCGCCTCTGATGATTTTAACTTTAGTTGAGCTGGTGCAGGATTTACTATTTCAAAAATATCTTATTTTACTTTTACAGGCAAAGAAAGAGCGATCGCACTTGAGGGAAAAAAGTGCGATCGCTCTAATTCTAAACTTGTCTGACGACTAGACTAGATGATGATAAAATTCGCGGCAGTTAGGGGATCTTTATGGAATATTTGAATTGTATTTCCAGGACTGAGGGTGATCCGAGAAAAAAGCTCTCCAGTAAAAGAATTTGGGCCATTAAAGAAGTTTCCTGGTGCTGCTAAAACATTAGATCCACTGCTAAAACCAAGACTAGCAGCTAACTGTATCTTGTCATCAGCCGCTACAAAATCACCGATCTGATCTTGACCATTGGCTGCCCCAAAGACAAAAGTATCCTGACCTCCACCACCATAGAGCGAATCATTGCCAGCACCTCCAATCAGGCTATCATTGCCAGCGACACCGTAAATGCGATCGTTACCGCCCAAACCGTTGAGAGTATCAGGCGAATCAGTACCAATAACTTTATCATCTGCCTCAGTGGCAAGGGTTGGCGTTGAATCTTGAACGGTAAAGCCGTCAAATTTGTAGCCAATATCTGCCAAAATTGCCAAGTCAACTTTTGTGGGGATATATGCCAATGCACCACCGCCACTACCCATCAGAGATGATACGCCTGATGGTGTTGTAATATTGCTTAAATGAGTTATGTCTGTTGCACTGCTTACAGGAATCGGATTGCCTCCATTAACAGCTTTGGCGTTGACACCATTAAAAGATGTACCATTAACTCGGGCACTATTTATAGGTGATCCCATAAACCCCAGTACATGAGCCAGTTCATGGGTGGCAGTGATAAAAAGGCTAGCCTCATTACCATTTTCACTGGGAGTATCGCTGTAGTCATATGGAGTTTTGTCAACACTATATGCAATATCAGAACCAAAGGAAATACTTCCTAAATAAGGTTCATAATTGACTCCATTTACTCGATCGGGCAAAACATACGAAAAACTGGTTTCATCTTTATAACCAGCACCAGAGCTGTTTGTTACTCCAACGGCGAAATTCCTGATAGGTCGAGCCCCGACAAATACCAACACATCGTCGATTTCGTTATCTAAAACGACCTTTTCCAATTTTGAAGTTTGAGGATTTGGTACCCAAAACTCGGTACCAGTGGCAATATTAGGAAACTCGTCTAGGATGACAGATTCCCAGTAGTCTGCTGCTGCTTCCAAAGTAGCTTTGCGGTTGGGGTCATTGAAGAACCCATCAGTATCAAACCGATAGTCGAATGTAATGTTGAAAGTGCTTACCTGGGAAGGAGCGCTAGCCCGACCTTGAGCTTTACCCACAGTCTCGTAGTGTTCCAAAGCACTTTTCACTTGACGAGTCAAAACGGCTTTAGCAACATCATAATTATTGACCAAGTAGAATTTTTCATCAAACGCTGTCGGTTTTACAGGTGCAGGCGTCGGAGTCGTCACAGGCGTCGGAGTCGTCACAGGTGTCGGAGTCGTCACAGGTGTCGGAGTCGTCGCAGGTGTCGGCGTCGTCACAGGTGTCGGAGTCGTCACAGGCGTCGGAGTCGGCGCAGGCGTCGGAGTCGTCACAGGTGTCGGAGTCGGCGCAGGTGTCGGCGTCGTCACAGGTGTCGGAGTCGGCGCAGGTGTCGGCGTTGTCACAGGCGTCGGCGTTGTCACAGGCGTCGGAGTTGTCACAGGTGTCGGAGTCGGCGCAGGCGTCGGCGTTGTCACAGGCGTCGGCGTTGTCACAGGCGTCGGCGTTGTCACAGGCGTCGGCGTTGTCATCGGTGTCGGAGTCGGCGCAGGCGTCGGAGTCGTCACAGGTGTCGGAGTCGTCACAGGTGTCGGAGTCGTCACAGGCGTCGGCGCAGGCGTCGGAGTCGTCACAGGTGTCGGCGTCGTCACAGGTGTCGGAGTCGTCGCAGGTGTCGGAGTCGGTGCAGGTGTCGGAGTCGTCGCAGGTGTCGGAGTCGTCGCAGGCGTCGGTGCAGGTGTTGGCAAAGGCTCCGGCTTCACAGTGTTAACCCCGCTAGAATCAGCAATAGCGATACTGTTCGTGCCCTCCAAAACTGCCAAATATTGCCTTGTTACCTCATCCTGAATAATCGTGTAGCCAGAATAAACCCCTTTACCCACATAAATTTTGAGGTCATCCAACGCAAGGTCGCTGTTTAACTTAATTACATCCTCACCGTCTGTATAGTCAACAATAAAGTCCGCATCCAAAAGCTGAGGGCCGCCAGTAGTCTTACCGATAAAGAAAGTGTCATTACCATTCCCCCCAGTTAAGGTATCTGCTCCCTTATCTCCATAGAGAATGTCATCCCCGAAGTTGCCTAACAAGCTGTCATTATCTTTGCCACCGTACAAAACATCGTTGCCTTTGCCGCCGTTAAGGGTATCATTGCCTTCGTTGCCGTAGAGCAAGTTATCGTCAGAGTCAGCAAAGAGTTTATCCTCTCCTTTGCCGCCGTACACAGTATCGTTGCCTTTGCCACCGTACACAGTATCATTACCTTCGTTACCGTGTAGCTTGTCATCTGCTTGCTTGCCATAGATTAAATCATCCCCATTGAGGCCAAACACTAAGTCAGAGCCTTGTTGTCCAAATATTGAGTCTGCATTGGCAGTGCCATTGAGAGTATCGTCAACCAACGTTCCATTAATATTCATCTTGAAATCTCAGTATTAGAGTTATAAAACACCCAGAGGTGGTCTATTTTTCTATCTGAGTCAATCTCTACTTTTTATGCGTCACGACAGTTTTTGTAATAGAACTTCATACGATCGACCCGGCAGGGAGAATTCTGCTTAAAAAAACAGAACACCGAGAACCCCGACTTCTTTAAGAAGTCGGGGTTCAGACAGTGCGATCGCACTTTATGTTTAATTCAGTGGATTTACTTAGTAAAAATATTACCGAATTACTTCACTTCCTTATAATCCACGCCATAACTCGTATCTCTCCCCGACAAATACGTAGTTTTCCCCGTTAAAGTCTCCAGAGTTTTTTTCGTTTCAGCCGAAGTAATCGAATTCAGCGGCACGCCGAACTTGCTAGCCAAACCAGCCGCCACGCCTACACCTTGTCCTTGATAAATATTCACCGTCGCAATTCGCCCGACGGATACAGCCATACCAACATAACCGGACGATCGCCCGACAATGGCTAAATTCTTGACTTTGCTAGCCAAAGCGTTTTCTATCCCGAAATTATACACTGGCAGCGGCGGAATTCTCGCAGATAAATTCTTGACTCCGCCCCGCATATCGAAATCGTAGGAAAAACTGCCGATCGACTTTTCGGGTGCAGTTCCCCCTTTGATAATCTCCTGTCCCGTCAGCGGATCTACCACATCGCGAACGTTCAAAGTTTGCCTGATATAAACCTCGTCTGGAATAAATACTCTCACATCTTTACCAGACTTCTTTTGTAGCCAGTATTGGAGATATGACATTTCTTTAATCATCTCAGGAGTCGGTTTTCTGCCATTAGCTTCCATCTTCATGATTTGGTCAACTTGGTATTTAAACAGAAACCCGTTCCATGACAGCACATTTTTGTTATAAACGCAGACATTGCCTTTATCAAAAAAGAATCCCTTATTTTGGCTAAAGGGCAGATTTCTGTCTATGTGATACGCTGCACCTATAGCTACGCTTCTGATGTCGTAGCCGTCTGTATACGGTTGATAAATCGTACTCCAGAAATTCCTCATCCAGAATTTTGTACTAGCCGGATCTTTAGATTTCATAATGCTTTCTTTAATCTTTTTTACCAAAGGCCGGTTGTAGAGAATTTCATCTTCTATGCTGCGGAATTCGGACATCGTTATACCCGTAATTCTCGGAACTACAGAGACAGCTAAAGTTTCATTTTTGGATTTTATATTTTGAGATTCATATCCTGTATAATAAGATAACCCGGCTTTTCTGGCGAATTCTGCATCTTGAGTTGCGTCAATAAAAGAGTTGGCTTTAATTATTAGATTGCTGCCTTTTACTTCGGCATATTCGATTTTTTTATCTACAACGTGGGGAGTAAGAGTTGAGTTGGAAATAACTCTGACTTTGGCTGCTGAAAGCATTTGCCTGAGAGATCGATCTGCCCTTTTTGGGTCTAAGCAAGATTCGCGCGCATTCGCTTTATCTAAGAATTCCTTAAAACATTGGGCGTAGGGTTGGCGGTACCAATCGGGGATTTTATCTAAATCGAGGTAAGCTAAACCGCCGCGGGTGAGTAAGCCGCCCAAAGGTGCTCTTCCGTAGTTCGATCGCACGATCGCAACTTTGCCCTTTGCGCCTAAAGTTTTCTTCGCCCATATCGCCGCACATATCCCCGGTACTTCATCACCATATACTACTACATCGAATGTTTGCTCCGGTGATTTTTTGGGAGTTACCGGAGGCGGGCTGCTGGATTTTTGCTGCAGAGTTCCAGCGTCTAAGGTGGCACTTGCTGGGTTTCTATTTGCGATATAATTTTCTATTTCTCTGAAAGGGGGAGAGTTAACTAAAAGTTTTAGGGCGACAAAGAAGATTGCAATTGAAGCTAATTTCTTGAAAGTAGAGAGCATTCAGTTGACTCGTTTATAAATTTGCATTACCTGAAAGGGCTGTTCAGGGTTTACGGAATTGAATATAGCACGTTTAGATAGTTTCGACACAGTTTTAACTTTTCCGGGAACCGCAGTAAACGAATCTTCTCAACCCAAACCTGGTGATGCTGTGCTTGGCAGCCAAAATGCTACAATTACATCTATCACCAATTTAAACATAAAAAACATGACTTTTGAGCAGGTTTTAAATCTTGTTAAGCACTTGTCTCTAGCCGAAAAGTTACGATTGATTAAGTGGATAGTTCCTGAAATAGAACGAGAATTAGTTGTTGGGCCGAGTCCCCGCAAATCGTTGTGGGGTTTATGTGCTGACTTGGGAATTGCACCCTCTGCCGCTGATATAGATGAAGCTCGCAGCGAAGAATGGGCGAATTTCCCAAGGGAGGATTTCTAATGCTGCGTGCTGTAGCTGATACTCATGCTGTTATCTGGTATATCTTTGCCGATTCACGACTTTCGGTGACTGCTAGAACGACTATAGAACAGATAGCTGCCGAGGGAAATCAGGTGGCTTTTTCATCAATTACATTAGCATAAATTGTCTATCTGAGCGAGAGAGGGCGGATTAATTCAACTACTCTAGATCTATGATTGAGAGAAGTTTAGAGCGATGATGCCTTATTGGTTGAAATTCCTTTCGATCGCAATATAGCTTTGAGTTTAAAGCAAGTTGACCGATCGCAAATTCCCGATTTGCCCGATCGCATTATTGCTGCTACTGCTTTGTATCTTAATGTACCCGTTATTAGTCGCGATCGCCGGATTCAATTATCTAGTATAGACACTATTTGGTAAATATGAGTCACTCGGCGCAAGTTTAACTTTTCCGGGAACTGTTGTTAGCGGTTTTGCCAGTGTTACTGGTTTGGGAGGGCTATTGATGTGGGTAAGGATGGGGGTGCGATCGTATTTCAGATATCTGGTGTCGGGAAGGGCGATCGGCTACAATAATTTAAGAACAAAAATTGAGTCACCTTAAACATACAGAAAAAATGGAAAAAGTTTTTGTACATCCTGACTGCCCTTTTTCAGTAAAAACATTTGACCTATTGGAAAAATTTTATGAAGACCAAAGCCCTGATTTTTACATGGCACACAAAAAAGATTGCTTAAAATATGTAGAAGAGCCATTAAAGTATATTTTAAGCCAGGTAGAAGAGCAGTTACCTGATTTTATTAAAAAATATCTAAATATTAAGTATGAAATATGTTATCTTAAGATTAAATCCAAAAATTTGGAATCACAATCCTACGAGTTAGCTTTATCGAACACTGATTTACATGGTTCTCTTTTAAGGCTAACACTTGGTAAATCACAATTAAATTTTGGTTTTTATGCAGGGTTGAAATGTGCAGAACGTCTGGTATGTAATTACAAAAAATATTATACAAATAATGTGGATTTACTCAAATTTTTTCAAGGTTATAAGCTTCCTAATAGTTGTGAGTTTAATTTAGGGTTTTCTAAAAAAGATGATAAAAAAAACATTTTTTGTTGCCCAATAGAACAAAAACCATGTATTTATGAACTATGTGAAACTCTCTTATTTTTGAAAGAAATTTCTGGCTATGCACTAGAATTTGAAGTCGAGCGTTATCATTATCTTCACGGAAAAGTATCCCTGAAATTAGAAGAAATATTAGGATATTCTGCTAAACAATTAATTCAGCAAATAGCACAGGCTTTTAAAAAATTATTTCCATTAGTTTTGATGTCAACGCTCTCCCCTAATGATTTACCTATTCTTATTAGTGAATATTTTGCAGTATATGAACAAAAATTTAATCCTGTGTACCAACTAGAAGAAATTTCTAAAATTACTGGTTTTCAAACAACACAACTAGCCCAATGGATACACACCATTAACCGCAAAGGTCAAACCATCATCCAAGGCCCCCCCGGAACCGGAAAAACCTTCCTCGCCCAAAAACTTGCCCAACAATTAATCGGCGGCGGTGACGGTTTCTCTGACATTATCCAATTTCATCCAGCTTATACTTATGAAGACTTTATTCAAGGCCTCCGTCCCCAAAGTCAAGATGGGCAATTAACTTATCCAATAGTTCCGGGTAGGTTCCTAGAATTCTGCGAAAAAGCCGAAGTCTGTGAAGACACTTGTGTTCTCATTATTGATGAAATTAATCGCGCAAATCTCTCTCAAGTCTTTGGCGAGTTAATGTATCTCCTAGATGACCGACAAGACACAAAACGCTTTATTACACTAGCCAACGGTCAAAAGTTTAGAATCCCTACAAATGTCCGCATTATCGGCACAATGAACACCGCAGACCGTTCTATTGCCTTAGTCGATCAAGCCCTCCGCCGCCGCTTCGCATTCGTCCCCCTTTATCCTAACTATGAACTGCTGCAAAACTATCATAATAGAGAGGAAACAGGTTTTGCAGTTGATCAATTAATTAACCTTCTCAAAAATGTCAATCTGGCAATTAACAACAAACACTATCAACTAGGCATCTCCTTCTTTTTGACAAAAACCTTAGCTGAAGATATGCAAGATATTTGGCAAATGGAAATTGAGCCATACCTCGAAGAATACTTCTTTGATAATCAGGCAAAAATGGATGAGTTTCTCTGGAAGAATATCAACAATAAATTGGGCTATGGACAATCTAACTCCGTCATTAACGCCGATACGGTGGCGTTACTGCATCCACCACAATTATGAAACCAGAATCCAGCCGAATTATCGAACTTACAGAATATCAATTAGCAACTTTTGAACAATACTCAATCCCCGAATCAGTCGCACAAAAAATACACCAGAATTATGACAAGGAAATCGATATAGAATTTCCCAACTTTAAAACAAAATATCAATGGCACTTAAAATCTAAAGGCAGAGTTGGCAACATTCCCATCACTCCAGAATTTCACATCGCCATCCGCCCAAAAGTTCCGATAACAAACTTATTCGGAATGCTTGAGTATGCCTACAAACTTAATATCAATTTTCCGAATGGACAGATTGAGTGCGAATCTTTAGAACAAGTCTATGAACGATTGGCTAACATCCTTGCCCAAAAAATCCTAGAACGCTGTCGCAAAGGATTATATCGCGATTACTTATCCAAAACAGAAAGACTCGCCTACATTCGCGGCCGCGTCGATTTGCGGTCAGCCCTGCAAAAACCTTGGGATGTTAAACTAAAATGCCACTATCACGAACAAACAGGTGACATCGAAGATAATCAAATACTCGCTTGGACACTTTTCATCATTGGCCGCAGCGGTTTGTGCCGTGAATCTGTTTCATCCACTGTGCGAAAAGCCTTTCACGCACTCCAAGGATTTGTTACATTAAAACATTTTAAATCAGAAGCTTGTATTGATAGAAATTATCACCGTTTGAATCAAGATTATCAACTTTTACACGCCTTATGTCGATTCTTTTTAGATAACACAGGGCCGAGTCACGAAAGTGGCGATCGCGAAATGCTCCCTTTTCTCATAGACATGGCTAATTTATACGAACAATTTGTCGCTGAATGGCTCAAAGCAAATACACCAACAGGCTTTTTTGTCAAACAACAACACCGAGTCACCCACGACCAAAACTATTTCGATCGCATTGACTTACTCCTAGGCGATAGTGAAACAAAAAAAGTCCAATACGTCCTCGATACAAAATACAAAGCGCCCGATAAAGTAGCCAATAATGACATTCATCAAATAGTTGCTTACGCAAATGCCTTAAAGTGCCAAAATGCAATTCTCATCTACCCGCAAAACCTCAAACAGCCACTAGATATAAAAAATGACGATATTCGAGTTCGCAGTCTAACTTTTTCCCTAGATAGCGACCTGAATGAAGCCGGAAAAATTTTCTTAAAATCTCTACTTCCAAACACCCTCCCCTAACTATTCTCTGCGCCCTCTGCGCCCTCTGCGGTTCATTTTCCCACAAAAAAAGAGGCGCAATTGCGCCTCCCAAATCTTTCATGTCAGGGTTCTAAACACTAACAGCCACTTTCGCTTCTTTTGCAGTCAACTTCTCGTAAGTCGCCCGCATCTTCAATCCGACTAACACTTGGAACAAACCAGTTCCATTGTTGGAACCAGGATATTCGCGGTGCTGGAGCAACAGGTGAGTTAACTCGCCTTCATACTTCGTAGAAATCTTGCTCAAATGGCTTTCGATGTAAATAACTTCTTCGAGATTCTCGAATTGACCATCTACTTCCAAAATCGAGACTTCGTGACCGTAGAAAGCGTCAGGCCCGTAGTACATCTTAATTCCGGGATAGGAACAAGTCAGCTTGCGGCCGCAAGGAACCCAGTTAATTGTTGAACCTTCGTCAAACAAATACGCAGGTTCAAAATTGGCGATGCCTTCGCGCTGGATCATCTGCACGCGCAGAACCTTCCGCTCCTTGTCATCTTTGATCAAGTTGGTCGGCAACACTTGAATTACCACATCAGCATATTGCTTTTGCGGGTCGATGTAGGCGGTAAAATCCGGTTTGCGAGCATTGATCGCAAACAGCACGTCTTCGTAACGGTGGCCCCGTTCCGCCATGTCGCGCTGGATTTTCCAAGCAATTTTTACCTCGTCGCTGATGTCGAGGTAGACGCTGAAGTCGAGGAGCGATCGAACTCGCTCGTCGTACAGCGGATGCAGCCCCTCAATCACAATCACGTGATTCGGCTCTACCCTTTCAGGCGGGTCGATCATACCGGTTTCGTGGTTGTAGATCGGCTTGTCGATCGCATGACCTTCTTTGAGGGCCTTCATTTGCTCGGCCATCAGGTCAAAATTGTTGGCTCTGGGGTCAAGGGCAGTAATCCCTGTTTCTTTGCGCTGCTTGCGATCGAGACTGTGATAGTCGTCAAGGCAGATTACAGTCACGAAATCTTCCCCGAACAAATCTGTCAATCGGCGCAAAAAAGTAGATTTTCCGCATCCGGAGTCTCCGGCAACGCCAATTAAAACCACGCGATCCGGCTTACTTGTCATAGTTTCCCTCTAACAAAATCACTGTTTACTAACTAACTCAAGTCTAGATTCCACAAAATTTCAGCCCGCAGGTACCGATAAGCAGGCTTTGTGCTGCTTTGCTACCCCGAGAGCATCGAGTTCTCACCAGCATACAGCAGTGAGTTGACTGCCTGCCCGGGAAGAGCCAAGCAATCTTCAAGGCAAGTAATTAATACTAACTTTAGTGGTTAATCTTACCAGAATGCGTCCGCCCCCTACAAGCTCAACCTCATTAAACTGCTCGAATCTTCCTCGATCGGGTGGGGCGCTCTCCAAATCAGAAGGACTTATCGGGTCAGATCCCCCGATCGGGTAAAATATTGGCAGTACGCAGACAACAATAGCTATAGGTCAACACCTGAACGCAGCCGGACTCGGCAAGCGTGATGTTCGGCTAATTGGAAATTCCAGACGGGAGCGATCGCAACTTGACACTCCCGCCGGCGTGGGAAGGCCCAAAGATTGGTGCGGCCAATTAGTCTAGATGGCCTTAAAAAAAAAGTAAATTGAGTCTAACGTCACATTCTCTCTCTTTATAACTCTGTATCGTGAAGGACAAGCAACAAATGTACAGCCCGAGCATATCTGGTGTAGCGGCCAACTCAGAATCAGGCAGCCGCATCTTTGTTTACGAAGTGGAGGGTATGCGTCAGAACAAAGCAACTGACCAAACAAGTAACCCGATTCGCCGTAGCGGCAGCGTATTTATCTCTGTTCCCTACGATCGCATGAATCAGGAAATGCGCAGAATTGCTGGCATGGGTGGCAAAATCATCAGCATCCGCCCCTTAAACGGCGCTCCCGAAACTAATAACGGCAAAGTCGCACCAGAAGCAGGGCTACAGAGTCAGAAATCTGGAGAAAAAACTAAGCCCATGACTCAAGCCAAGGAAAAAGTTCAGGTTCCTGTCAACCTCTACAAGCCGGCCAATCCCTATATTGGTAAGTGCATTTCTACAGAAGAATTAGTCAGAGAAGGCGGCGAAGGCACAGTCCGTCACGTCAAATTTGACATCTCTGGAGGCAATCTGCACTATCTGGAAGGTCAAAGTATTGGCATTATTCCAGATGGGACTGATAAGAACGGCAAACCTCACAAAATTCGGCTTTATTCGATCGCCTCCACCCGTCACGGAGACGATGTAGACGACAAAACAGTCTCTCTGTGCGTCCGCCGCCTAGAGTACAAAAGCCCAGAAACCGGTGAAAAAGTCTTTGGTGTGTGTTCGACTTTTCTCACCGCTTTGCAACCTGGAGATGATGTCAAAATCACCGGCCCTGTAGGCAAGGAAATGTTATTGCCTGACGATGAGGAGGCCACCATTATTATGATGGCTACGGGTACGGGTATTGCTCCTTTCCGGGCGTATTTGTGGCGGATGTTTAAAGAAAACAATCCCGATTACAAATTCAAAGGTTTAGCTTGGCTGTTCTTTGGCGTTGCTTACACTCCCAACATTCTGTATAAGGAAGAGTTGGAGCAATTGCAACAAGAATTCCCCGATAATTTCCGCTTGACTTATGCCATCAGCCGCGAGCAAAAGAATGCTGAAGGCGGCAAGATGTACATTCAAAACCGGATTCAAGAGAACGCAGACCAATTGTGGGAATTGGTTCAAAAGCCGAATACTCACACTTATATCTGCGGTTTGAAGGGCATGGAAGGTGGAATTGATGAGGGAATGTCGGCGGCGTCTAGCAAGTACGGTGTTGACTGGGCTGCCTATCAGAAACAGTTGAAGAAAGAACACCGCTGGCACGTTGAAACTTATTAATGTGTTACTTGATTTAATCTGATTTGTAGGGTGGGCTTGGCTCGCCCTACAATTGTTTGTAGGGCAATTATATCCGACTTTTCAAGTGCGCATTCCGAACCCTACCTCCGTGATTGCATAGGATTTTTTCGATGCCCATTCCGAACCCTACAATACTATTTTGATTGCTCCGGTACGGGAATAGCCTACAATGGTTGTGGCTTAATTGAGTTTCTACGGGTCAAAGTCGTGGCTTTCAAAATTGGTTTGTTAGGTTTGGGTACAGTTGGGGCGGGAACAGCAGAGATTTTGCTCTCCCCAGACGGCCGCCATCCGCTGTTGCAGGAATTGGAAATCTATCGGGTGGGAGTGCGCGATATTTCTCGAACTCGGTCTTTACAATTGCCAGAAAATGTGCTGACAACTGACCTAGAAGCGATCGCAACTGACCCGGAAATTGATATTGTAGTAGAACTGATTGGCGGATTGGAACCGGCGCGATCGCTCATTCTGCAAGCTATTGCCAGCGGCAAGCACGTCGTCACTGCCAACAAAGCAGTTATCGCCCGCTACGGTAATGAAATCTTCGAGGCCGCCAACAAAAAAGGCGTTTACGTAATGCTAGAAGCTGCTGTCGGCGGCGGCATTCCAGTCATTCAAAGCCTCAAACAATCTTTAGGTGCAAACCGCATTCAAACTGTCACCGGCATCGTCAACGGCACAACTAATTACATCCTGACGCGGATGCAAACAGAAGGCGCAGACTTTGCCGAAGTGCTCGCCGACGCCCAGCAATTAGGTTATGCTGAAGCTGACCCCACAGCAGATGTAGATGGATTAGATGCGGCAGATAAAATTGCTATTTTAGCCTCGCTAGCTTTTGGCGGACGCATCAAATTAGCAGATGTTCACTGCGAAGGTATCAGAAAAGTTAGTGCGGCTGATATTGACTACGCCGACAAGCTGGGATTTGCGATCAAATTGTTGGCTATTGCTCGAGAAACCACCCGCTACAATGGCAAGCAAGCGGAGGGAGAAAGCGAACTGCTGTCAATTCGAGTGCATCCTACTTTTGTGCCGAAAACTCATCCGCTGGCGAGTGTGAACGGGGTTTACAATGCAATTTTAGTCGAAGGAGAGCCGATCGGGCAATTGATGCTGTACGGGCGCGGCGCGGGTGCGGGCCCAACAGCTAGCGCCGTAGTATCCGACATTATGAATGTGGCGGCCATCCTGAAAACCGAAACTGTTCCGATTCCCCATCCTTTGCTGAGTTGCAGTCACCAACACTACTGCAAAATTGCCCCGATGCAGGAACTTGTTACTCGCTTTTACGCCCGTTTTCTGACGCGCGATACTCCGGGGGTAATTGGCAAACTCGGCACTTGTTTCGGCAACCACAAAGTTAGTTTGGAATCAGTTGTGCAAACGGGAATTCACGGCGATTTAGCAGAAATTGTCGTCGTGACTCACGATGTTAGGGAAGGAAATTTTCAACAAGCACTCGATGAAATTCGCGCGATGGAAGCAGTCGATAGTATTGCTAGCACGTTGCGAGTTTTGTAAAAGTGATTTGGTAGGGGCGGGTTTCACCGACAATATTTGCCAATAATTGACAATTTCTAAAAGCCGCCCCTACCCAAGCATAAATCAGAATGTAGCGGGTGCTTGTAGGGGCGGGTTCACAAACAATAATTGCCTGAAACAAACAATCTCGAAAACCCGCCCGAACCGAACCATAAATCATCACGTACATTTGCCTATGCGATGTACCTGGTACTTGTAGGGACGGGTTCACAAACAATAATTGCCTGAAACAAACAATCTCGAAAACCCGCTCGAACCGAACCATAAATCATCACGTACATTTTCCGATGCGAGGCAAATTTCGGGTTGACGTAGGTTATCGGTGGTGGGGGCGGGTTGATCTAGATTGTCGGTCATCGTTAGATATGGTTGGTGAACCCGCCCCTACCAAATCTGGGTAAAGGTATTTTGCAACAATACCGGGTTTTCCCCTCACAATCAGTTAAAAATGAGATTTGGGATGAAAATAACAAAATCAGATTTTGTCGATCGCCAAACGGGAAGGCACTTGCTGGATTCCCTGTATGAAAAGTTTGCAAAACCCCAACTGCACGATACTTTTAAACCCAATAACCCGTCTATTTACATTCGCCACGAGTCAGGGCAAGTTATTGATGGAAATTATATCATAAAACAAGTGTTTGAAGACTATCGAACTGGTTTTTATGCTGAAAGTCGCCTCCCCATTTCTGGCAATAACCCACCTGTTTTAGTGATTCGCGGATACGGTTCTTGGTATCCTTTCGAGCGCGTTTTGGAAGATACGCCAGATGTATTTATAGCAAAACTAGAACGCCAGTTAAAATCGGCGCAAACTGCGGGTGCTATTGATTGGATAAAGCAGCAATTTTACAGCGGAAATCCGCCGGATGTCATCGGAGAAAGTTTGGGCGGCAAAGTTGCTCAGCAAATAGCAGCAAAATACCCGGATTATATTAGATCCACTGTAGTTTTTAATTCTTTGGGCGTTTCGGAAAAGTTAGCTAAAACTTCCACCGCTAACAATGTTTTTCACTACTTTACTTTAGGCGAAAGGTATGCTTTCTGGGCAAATGAAGGCGATTACATACCGGGAACGATTTTTGTAATTTCCCCCAAAGGCAACAACTGTTGTTATAAAATCGAAGAGGCGATCGTCCGAATGGCGCGTTTTGAAGGCAAGTTTCTCAAAAGACGCGCGATTGTGGCAATATTGGCTCAGTTGCTTTTGCTAAACAGACACAATGCGATCGTCCTCAACAAACGGCGGCCGGTAGTCGTTGAGATCGATCGCACTCAATTGCAATTGTTCCGAAAAAAGCGCTTTGTTTAAACTCAGACAGAATTGCTTCAAGCTGCAGATGGCTGGTTTTCCCGCGCTGCGACTGCCAGAAACAGACAAAGTGCCCCTACCGCCTTTTCCCATTCTTGCTTTACAGATCCAGCAGCAGGCAAAGTTTCTTTGAGTAAAGCAGTATCGAGACTTCCCAATAATTGATTGAGTTCCGGTGAATCGAGCCAAGTGGTTAATGGAAGTGAAAGCAGGGCTTCTGAAGCGTCAGGGGATAAATTTAAAGACTGAGAAAATGTTTCTAGCGTCGGAAAATATTTGGTAGAGATGACACTTTCACGCTCCGACTAACGCACATCAATAAATATGAGCTACCTCATATTAACAGAAGTTACGCACAGAAGTTCTGCCGGGGTTTATGAGATTGTTGGTTTTCGATCGTTATGGTTGGTAAAATCCGCCACTACAGATATTTACGATTATTTAAGTTGCGGGTTCTAAACAAATTCTCCTTTAGCCACCATCACAACTTTTCTGCCTACCAACACTTCTATTTCACGATTGTTTCTCTGAGATTGCAACAGCAGCAGCGAAGGTCGATCGATTTCATAACCATGCTCAACTTTAACATCAACTTTTGATTTCCCAAAATATGAATACTCGACCAAATATCCAGCCAAACAGGCATTTGCACTCCCCGTCGCCGGATCTTTGGGAATTCCTAAAGAATCAGCAAAGACTCGCACGCTCAAATCATTAAATATCGCTGTAAGTCTCAGGATCAAATATTAAATTTTCCTTCAATTTTAACGAATGTGTTCACTTTAGTTATACCTGAGCAGATTTTTGTCAACCTTGGCAGTGATGGCATTATCTAAAACTCATAGATGATGTTTTTTGTCAATGTATGATGATGTTTTTTGTCAATGTATGATGATGTTTTTTGTCAATGTATTAAGTGCGAGCGCTCTTAACAAATATTAATATTGCTTTCTAAAATCTTTGTTTGTTTGGTTGTATTATGGCTGTCAATGATTTTGCGATCGCTAACATCATGAAAATTACTCAAAATCAATTTAGTTGCTTTCTGATAGGAGAAGAAACTTGACCCATTCAATCTGCTGAACTCGTTTTATAGCGAGGTCATCAGGTTTTTGGCGTGCTCTCTCGTCCTCTCTTCTGATGTAGCGCTAAGAGATTGGGCTAAGAGAAAGGTCATACCTGACATCCAGCCAACGGAAATCCGAACATTCTCTTTTCAAATTAATGCCTCGGCATCGCTAATGTTCCCGAAGCTTGTTGAAGAAAATAAGAATTAGGAAGATTGATTACTATGGCACGTGTTGACCAGCAAAGATCGATCTCTACGATCGACAATTCATCTAACGCCCTGTCTTCGCATGAGTACGATCGACTATTGACAAAATTGAATAATACTGAGGCTGAGTACGCGATCGATAAGTGTGTTCACGAGCTATTCGAGTTACAGGTGGAACGCGCTCCAGAATCCACCGCAGTGGTTTTCGGCAATCAGCGGTTGACCTACCTGCAGCTCAACGAGCAAGCTAATAAACTAGCGCGCTACTTGCGACAAATCGGTGTCAGCTTGGACATGCCAGTTGGACTATTCACCCATCGATCGGTTGAGATGGTGATTGGATTGCTAGGTATCCTCAAAGCTGGTGGGGCGTATGTACCATACGACCCTACATATCCGAAGGCTCGTCTTGCAACAATGTTTCAAGAAGTCCCGATCGGCATTCTGCTCACGCAAGAATCCCTTATAAATCACTTACCCGATCGTCAAGCAAAAATCGTTTGTTTGGACACAGATCGGGAACTGTTTACAAAAGGAGATCCAGAAAATCTCACGGGTGAAAATCCTACGCCCGAGAATCTTGCGTACGTCGTTTTTACGTCGGGTTCTACAGGTAAGCCAAAAGCGACTGCTGTATTTAATCGTGGCTGGAATAACCTATTAAATTGGTTTACCCAAGAATTTCAAATAAGTCCTCACGACAAGGTACTTATTATGAGTTCTTTCAGTTTCGACATTACACAAAGAAGTCTCATGATGCCGCTGGTAAGCGGGGGGGAACTCCATCTTTTGGCATCAGATTACTTTGACCAGACCCTGATTCTAGATACCATTAGCACATCACAGATTACTCTGCTTAACTGTGCCCCCAGTCCTTTCTATGCCTTGACCGAGACACAAGATCGCGAAACACTTAAGCAGTTAAGCTCATTGAGGAAAATTTTTCTAGGTGGTGAAGCCATCTCGGCGTCAAGACTCCAGAATAGTGTTTCTTGTGAATATTTCACAGCCGAGCTTGTGAATGTTTATGGAGTGTCAGAGTGTTCGGATGTATCGACCTTTTATCGGTTACACGATTTTGAGCGCTATGCCTTGTCTTCAGTTCCAATCGGCAAGCCTATATTCAACACGAAAGTGTATGTCGTTGACGATAACTTGACTCCTGTTCCGATTGGAGAAGTCGGTGAATTGTGTATAGCTGGAGATGGAGTAGGAAAGGGTTATCTTAATGACCAAGGGTTGACACAACGGAAGTTTATACCTAATCCGTTTAGTTCTAAGCCAAACGCGAAACTCTATAAAACTGGCGATCTCGTTCGTTATCGTTCAGACGGTAACTTAGAGTTCATCGGGCGTCTCGATCATCAGGTTAAGATTCGCGGTTTACGCATTGAACTTGGAGAAATTGAAACATCACTTCGGCAACACGCTGAGGTGCAGGAAGCGGTGGTGCTTGTCGAGGAGTCCTCGCCCGGAGACCAACGCTTGGTGGCCTATCTTGCGCTCAGTGAGTCACGAGCAGGCACAGAAACAGGGGACAATGAAATCCTAGACACGCTACGCCAACATTTGATTAGCAAAATTCCTCAATATATGGTACCGAACAAATTTGTCTTACTCAACGAGATGCCTTTGAATCCTAACGGGAAAGTCGATCGAACAGCACTACAGAACATGCCAACACCAACTGAAACAACGATTCCTCAAAAGCCGAGGACACCGCTCGCGATCGCAATTGGTGCCTTCTTTGCAGAAGCATTGCGTGTGGAAAAAGTCGATCTCGATAAAGACTTCTTTGAACTAGGAGGGCATTCTCTCCTAGCCGCCCAAGTTCTTCTTCAAATCAAGGAGGCTTTTGGCGTTCACTTTGACTTGTCTGCATTCTCATCAGCCGAAGGTACGACCGCAGCAAGCCTAGCTGAACGTGTGGTGGAAGCTCGCGGGCAATCATAGTGTCGTGGTGTAAAAGTGCTCTGCCGACGACGTTGCTTTATGAATGAACAGAACAAATCAAAAAAGGAGAAAGAGTGTGGTTAACAGTACAGAAGTAAAATCTTTTGGTCTCAGTCAGCAACAACGTGAGTTCTTCAAAGAAAATGGCTACATAGGGCCGTTTACGCTGTATGAACCGAACGAGATGAAAGACATCTGGAATAAAGTGCGCAGGCAGATCTTCGACCGAAGCCACGCCGTCTACGATGTTGACACGTTTTCTGGTCCTAACAATATTGCGAATTACGATCGCCATCTGGATGTACCGTTTTTGGGAGAGCATATTTGCCGACCCGAAATTGTTCACAAAGTTCGAGATATCTTAGAGCCCGATCTCCTGTGTTGGCGCTCCGAATTCTTCCCAAAATATGGAGGAGACGAAGGTACCGATTGGCATCAGGCTGATAATTTCGCTATGGCGTCAGGAAAAGAACAGCTCGTCTGGCCTCAAGGTGGAATGGGTGGAAGCATAACAGTTTGGACCGCATTCACAGAAGCTTCGGAACGGCTTGGATGCTTGAGATTTATCCCCGGGTCACACAAGGAAATGCATTACGATGAGCTCAAAGGCATGAGCTATGACGTAGATCGTGTTAACAAGGTCGAAAGGGGGGGCATCCAACGAGGTTTCTTTGGCTACGACTATGCGGAACTACAGATCGATGATTGGGTTCCTGATGAAGACAAAGCCGTCTCAATGGAAATGGAAGCTGGCCAGTTCATAGTATTCTGGTCGAAACTGGCTCATTCTTCTTGGCCAAACCGTGGCGATTTCAACGAAATGAGATTAGGTTTTGCCTCGCGCTATGTCCCGACGAGCGTAAAAATCTATCCTGATACGGAGTACCTGGAAGAGTTCGGTGCTTGTTTATCGCTAGAAGACTACGGTGCGGTCTTGGTGTGCGGTGAGGATAGGTATGGGCATAATCGCATCCGCAATCACAACACGCGCGGAATCCCATTTCCTCGAGCCTAGGAATCGACACAACCCGTTTGTTATAGCAGTCGCCAAGGCGATTAGGACAAATGTCCCAAAGCCAATTGTCAATCCCAGCTTGGGAAATGTCCTAACTGTTGTGGCGGTTGCTATACAAGTCTGTGGATAAGCTATCGACATGATAGACTTTTTACTCTGTAGCTTGGTGCTTTCGCACTAAGTTGCAGCTAACTTAGTGCAAAGTGCGGAGCTTGCTGTCAAATGTGGACGCCGGAAAGAGAAAGTCTCAATGAGAAGCTAGCTGAGCGCGGTCTTGAAACAGGCGAGTCAGTTTATGTTGACCGGATAATAGACAAGCCTTCCGATGTCATTTGGAACGCAATTTCTCGACCAGGGGAATTAACTCAATATCATCCGTATTGTCAGTCAAACGAGGCTTTCAAGTGGCCTGGTGTCGGATCGAGAGACGGTCTCACCTACTATAGCGGGATCTATTTTGAACGCGATTTCAAGACTTGGATGGAGGGTATCGGATACGATCTAGAAATCGGACCGCCGCCACGAAAGACTGCGTGGATTTCTTGGCGCATTAAGCCGTTCGAGCAATCTCGTAGCAAGTTATCCATTGAAGTCACTCCGTACTTGGAGTCGCATTTACTCGACGCCGTTAAATTGGAGTTTCAGCGGCAGTATTTCGGTAAATCGGTTGAAATATATCTTGATAGTTTTTTAAGAGGCGTTGACTATTTTGTCACTACCGGCCGTGCAGTGCAGGCGAAGCAGTTTGGTTCGCACCCAATCTACGCGCCTTGAGAGATGCCCCGAAAGGAAAGTAACAATCAAGTAGCACTCCAACAACGAGTTAAAAAAACGAGTTAAAAAATGGAGATATCATGGCTGAATCTCAATCACTCACCAAGGAAGAACTAATAAATTTTCTGCGACCTAATAAGCCGTTTGAACCGAAAATTGGAATAGAGATAGAACTTGGGGCTGTGAATCCTCAGTCGGGTAAGTCTGTGCCTTATTACGGGCCAAATGGTTCTCGCGCCATGCTTGAGGCGATATGGGCAGACGATGAATGGACACCAATTCTAGAAGGAGATGCCCTCCTCGGTATCAAACGTCATGACGGCGCAACGATCACACTCGAACATGGAGGGGCTCTCGAATATTCATCGATACCAATGGCGAGTGTCGGTGAACTTGTTCGAGTTACGCAACAAGATCTACTACGGTTTGCGCGACTGGTAGAAGAGAAGTGTGGGTCAAGTCTACTGGCATTCGGAAACACTCCATTTGATACACGTGCCGATTTTGCCTTGGTACCCAAAAAGCGAGCCCGCATTATGGAGGAGTATTGTACCGGCCTTGGAGAAGAAGGCTCGATGGCGTGGCGGCTCATGGTGCAAGCCCTATCAACTCAGGTGACTTACGACTTCGCTTCAGAAGAAGATATGAGCCGTAAGATGCGCGCACTCGTACCGGCAGCCCCTGTTTCGACAGCGTTGTTCGCCAACTCTCCGATTCAGGACGGTATAGTTGACGGTGTTTTATCGCATCGCTCCCAGGCTTGGTTGCAATACGACCCTCGCCGTTGCGGTACACTCCCAATGGCGCTGAAAGATTCGATGACCTTCGACGAGTACGTTGAGTGGCTTTTTGATGTTCCGATGATGTTTTCTGCCGAGGGTGGGCAATATGTACCCATGCACGGACGTACCTTTCGAGAATTGTGGGAGGGCGATCGCGACGATCTCCCTCATTCCATCCTTAGCATATGGAAGACTCATATATCTGCTATCTTTACTGACGTACGGCTTCGCAATACGATCGAACTGCGCTCAATAGATGGGCAGTCCTTCGCGGACATACCAGCAGTTCCTGCCTTCTGGACTGGCATCCTTTATCACCCCCCTTCGCTCGATGCCGTCTGGAACCTTTTTCGCCACAAGACATTAGAAGATGTGAATAAAGCACAGTCGGAGGTTTGCCAGACAGGACTTAAAGCCAGCTACGGAAACGATTCTGTCAGAGAACTTGCAGCCCAGATGTTGGAGTTCGCCCGTCAAGGTCTTCAGGCTCGGGTTGACATGGGGCTTGAAAACGCAGAGATCCTAGAATTCCTCAATCCTTTAGAAGAAATTGTCTCGACGGGCAATACGCGAGCAGAACAGGTGCTCCAGAGATGGAATACCGAATTCGATCGTTCGCCTGTGAAGTTCGTCGAGGCATACCGTGTGAAAGAGCAACCGTAAAAGCAGGAAGCTAGGTGACTGATGTTTTTCGATCGTGCGTGAATTCACGATGCAGCAATCACGTTCGGATACAATAATACATATTTCCTTACCCATGAATTAAAATGAGCCATCCAGGGATTACTTACTCCGATTACTATATTCCTGACCACTCGGTTTCTATCGAACAATTTATTATCGACTTGCCTGAGTCAGGAATGCCTCAAGGGGTTAATCGGAAACAGATTACCGAGATACTGTCCAACATCATGGGTTTTCAGTGCGTCTACATAGACGAGCGGAAAAATGAGCCGATGCACTTTCACAAATTACTAGAAAGGTACTTCTTGGAAAGCGGCTCGCGACCAGAGGAAATAGACCTTTTACTCTATACGGACGGAGATTCTGTTTCGATAGGAAATCCGTGGTCCGCGACTGATAGTGAATGCGTTAATATTCCCTATTTCGTAAAGCGTGAGTTCAAATTGGATAACGCATTACTATTCAATGTTGAAGTCGAGTGTGCTGCCACGTTAGTGGCCGTGCGGATAGCTCTTTCTATGTTTCGTGATGGCTCGATTCGCAAGGCTTTAATTCTATCGAGAAATTTCTTCCCTTACGACAGACGTTTGATGGGAGGGGCTACGGTAGTAAGTGATGGTGTTGGAATCATGGAACTCTCAAAGGAGGTAGGCGACTATGCGATCGTAGATTTTACAAGTATTGCGGACGGGAGCATTAGCCGAGTTTTCGAGTACAATACAAAATCACAATTACTGGTAGAAACAGGCGCAAAAGTTATCTCCTCCTTAACAGCAAGGAACTCGCTTAAACTTTCCGATATTAGTTTGATTATCCCGCAGAATACGACCCGAATTGGGTGGGAACGATACTGCAAGATTCTTGACTACCCAATGAATAGAGTTTTTCTGAGCAATGTTTTCGATGGCGGACACATGGGGGATGTTGATATCATCCGTAACTTAACGGATATTCATAGACAGGGGTTGCTTACTGCTGGTGATTTCGCAATTGCCTACGCTGTCGGGACAGGTACTACCTGGGCCGGACTACTGATTCAAAAACAAGGGTGAGGTATTTTTCATAGTAACTACAGTTGTTGTCTTATTTTTTGCTGCATTCCAATCTTTATTGCCATCGAATTGTTAGTATTTGGTACTCCCACCATGCTACCTGTAGTATTTCCCGATCGCCCAATTCGGCAACGGACAACTGATATTTTACATCGATCGCCAAAAAGCAGATTGATCGTGGGCTTAAATCTTCAAGGGATCTATACGGATGAGCGAGTTTAAACAACACTTTGGGAAAATGTCGCCACAACAGCGACTTTATACTCTGGAAACTCTGCCGGGGCATTTAGCGAAGAGTAGGCAATGAGAAAGGTTGCACCAGTTGTTAACTGATTTCGATATATTTTTCTCGTTACCAAGCAGAGCCTGGTAACGCAGATCCAGAGCAGCCGCCAATGCCCAATGCCCTAATTCCCTATTTCAAACAGCGAAT
This sequence comes from Microcoleus sp. F4-D5, assembly GCF_036704885.1. Taxonomy (NCBI): domain Bacteria; kingdom Bacillati; phylum Cyanobacteriota; class Cyanophyceae; order Oscillatoriales; family Microcoleaceae; genus Microcoleus; species Microcoleus sp. F4-D5. The sequence continues at coordinate 98,039 of NZ_JAUBSX010000013.1, forward strand.
TGCCTCCAACATTCCCCTGGCTTTATTGAGAGTTTCCTCATATTCCAGATCCGGGTTAGAATCGGCCACCAAACCAGCGCCTGCTTGCACAGAAACCGAATGTTTATCGCCTCCTTGAGAACGAACAACCATAGTCCGAATTGCGATCGCACTATTCAATTGCCCCTCAAAATCATAATACCCGTAAACCCCAGAATACGGCCCCCGGCGACAACCTTCCAACTCGTGCACAATCTCCATCGCCCGAATCTTCGGAGCACCGCTAACCGTACCCGCAGGAAAACCAGCTTTCAACAAATCCCAAGCTGTCTTATCCTCAGCCAATTCTCCCACCACATTGCTCACAATGTGCATGACGTGAGAATAACGCTCAATTTCCATTAATTCGTCAACTTTTACAGTACCGTTTCGGCACACTCTGCCTAAATCGTTCCTACCCAAATCAACTAACATGACGTGTTCCGCAATTTCCTTCGGATCTTGCAGCAATTCAGCCGCCAAAGCATCATCTTCTTGAGGAGTTTTACCCCGGCGGCGAGTGCCGGCAATCGGCCGCAAAGTTGCAATTTTTTTGCCGTCAGCAGTGTTTTCGGCCTTCACCATAATCTCGGGACTCGAACCGATAATCTGCCAATCTCCGAAATGAAAATAAGCCATGTACGGAGAAGGATTAATCAGACGCAAAGAGCGGTAAAGTGCAAAAGGATCGCCGTTGTATTCAGATTCCAAACGCTGGGAAATAACTACCTGAAAAATATCTCCCGCTTTGATATAATCCTTAGCCTTTAAAACATTGGCACAATACTTTTCACGGGTAATATTGCTAGTGTAAGCCAATTCTGTATTTCCGGCTGTGGAACGGGCATCTTGCTCGTGATTGGGAGGCGTCCATTCTATGAGAGTAGATTGCCGGGAAAGCGGCGATTGCAGCTTCTGAACTAGCTTGCCAACGCGATCGCACGCTTGCTGATAAGCCTGGGTCAAATCAACGCCAACCTCGCGCAAATCCGCATAGGCGACGGCCCAAATTTTCCGCTTCACCTGGTCGAAAATCAGCAAATTATCCACCTGCATCCACAACCCATCCGGCAAATCATTCTCGCTGGCTGGATGCACGGGAACTCGCGGTTCTATCCACTTAATTAACTCGTAACCCCAAAAACCGAATAGCCCGCCAATTCCCGGCGGTAACTGCGGCAATTTGACGGGTTTGTAAGACTGCAAACATTCAGTTAAAGCCGCAAACGGATCGCCCGTAAATACTTTTTCGGAACCGTCGCGGTAAACTTGAGTTGTACGATCGCCCCTTGCCTCCAAAATCCACAGCGGATCGCACCCTAAGAAACTATAACGCCCGAGTTTTTCCCCACCTTCGACCGACTCCAGCAGAAAACTGTAAGGTTGACCCGCACAAACCCGATACCACGCAGACACCGGCGTATCCAAATCAGCAACCCATTCTTGATACACGGGTACAAAATTGCCTTGTTTCGCCTGTTCCGAAAATTGTGAGAAATCGGGGAATATCATATATATCAGAAGGAAGAAGGAAGAGGGAAGAAGGAAGAGGGAAGAAGGAAGAGGGAAGAGGGAAAATGCAATCCTAGGATTTCAGCGATTAAAAGCGCCCTAACCGTCTTGGGTTCAATAAACAAAAGACGGCAACCAACATCCCTCCGGCGACTGATACTCGCCAACTGCCATCACCGCCATCGGCTTGAGGGCGCGCAGCCCCTCTTGCAAGCACCAGCGAAACAAATTTGCGTACCTCAGCGGCAAGTGAAAAGAAAGCAATTCTTCGGAACTGTACGCAGCAGCCCCCAAGAGCAAAGCCTGCATATCCGCTTCAGTTTCCGCGACGCTGTGGCTAAAAGCAGACACCGCACAAGTATAAGCCACAATCTGACCTTGCCGGCAGGCAACGAAGGGAGAAAAGTCATTTATGGCGTATTCAATCTCCGAAGTTCGATCGCACCCACAGAGTTTTTCGCACAAAGCCGCACATTCAGCAACATCCTCACTTGTCATCGGCCGCACCTCAAACCCATGCCGCGGCTGGCTGCGAAACTTCCCCTCCATTAATACGAAAGGTTCCTTCACCTCAAAACCCAAAGAAGCGTACAGCGACAGCGACGCCATATTAAAAGATTCATGAACCAAACGGATGCCCGCAGCATCCCGTCCGCCTTCGAGCAAAGCTTTCATGATTTCCCGTCCCGTGCCGCGGCCTTGAAAAGTTCGATCGACACTGACGGGCCCGATACCGCGAATCGGGTTGCGTTCGTCCATAAATCCGCAGCCGACAACGGCACCGGAACTCTCGGCTACTATGTCAAAAAACAACGGACTTTCGATCAGAAGCTCTATAATTTCAGTTGCAAACTCCAACGTCGGAAAATCTGTAGGGAATTGGTGGCGATCGGAAATATCTTTAAAAGCTTCATAAGTAATGCGAGCGCAAACATCGATATCAGAAGGCTGCGCTCGCCTGATTGCGACATTCATTTTTAATTTAACGATTAACTTTTAATAAGATTAGAAGTTTGCAGTAGTATTTGGGCGCTGCGGGCTTAGCCTCCCGCGCCCAAATACTACTGCAAAAACAAGTTTACAAGCTGAGCCTTACAGGGAATATTACCTATGTTTTGCTCAGCCATGCAGTCATGGTCTAAGGATCGTAAGTTTTCTTACCGGTGAACTTGACTTTAATCGGATTGGGATTGCTGCCAATATTGCGGTCAATCTTACCGTTGTAGGGACGACCTTCGTTCACCTTCTCAGGGAACACGCCATCCTTGGGATGCAGGTACTCAGTAGAACCGTCGGGAAAGACGCGGTAAATTTTGTAGTTCGTGATTTTGAATTTTGCCCGCAGTTGCTGGCCGCCCAAAGCAATGCACTGCTCCTTCCGGGGAAGATGCAGCAAGTTGTCGCCTTGACGCATAATCGCAGCGCCGCCACTCGGCATTTCAAACACCTGTTCCTTGGGGCTAGTCCAAGTGATCGCGTACTTCTCTTCAACTAGCGCCTTGGTCAGCAAGCCGCCGGTGCTGCCGCCGAAAAGAGGGGGTTGTCCAGTGAGTTCTTCTGCCATAAACATATCCAAAGGATTTTTACGGCATCGTATCATCATGACGCTACACGGCTGTCGAAATTGTTAGGAAAGTTAACAGTTTTTGCGCGATCGATCTTTTCTGATAATTGATAATTAGTAATTAATAATTGATAATTGGTAATTTACACCAAAGTTAGAAAACAGAATTAAGAAGCACGCATCGCGAAAAAAAAACAGCAAGGCTTCGGCTGCTTGTCACGCACCCGAAGCATCCCAAATTTCCCGATTCCCCCCAAACGCGATCGAACAATTTACCGAGTCAACCTTAAGTCAAGAACCGATTAGGGTCATAGCCGCGCGGAATTTGACTCAAAGCAGTCCAAGTTTCTCGATCGACAATCCCGTCGGCCTCAATCCCAAAGCTTTTTTGAAAGGCGCGAACAGCTTTCTCCGTCAAAGTAGAAAACTCGCCATCAACTTTACCGTTATAGTGCTGGGAAATCTTGAGAACTTCCTGAACAGTAGCGACTGCTTTTCCAGAACTGCCGAATCTAACTACCGGCATATTCACTGGAGATTCACTGTAAAGCGCCTGCCAAGTCAGCGGTCCGACAATGCCGTCAGGCGACAAGAAAACCCGAAACTGAAACAGTTTTACAGAAAATTCAACTCCTTTGTTGAAAATTCCTTTAGCAGGCTGTCGGTAAACGCGCAACTTCGTTAGCAGTTGTTCGAGTTCCAATACCGCTTTACCTTGAGAACCTAATTGCAGTTGCGGCTTGTTGGCGATAGCTTGGGTAGATTTCATCTGGCTTTTAGGTGACATAATCGATTTTCCTAACCTGTTGGTTTGAGTATTCTTATTGGAAAAAAGTTTTTCCGGGCGAAACATTTGCATCCTAAACTTTTCACGAATCAACACTGGCCGTGGCAGTGCATCAACAGATTCGATCGACTTTCACCATCTGAGGACTTGTGTACAGGAGACTTATACCATTTTAGATTTTAGATTTTAGATTTTAGATTCGGCATGACTGATTGCTATCGGGGTTTGCAGCTTACCTACAGTTGGATTCTTTGTTTAAACTGTATTAATTTTCGGCAGCCTCCCTAGCTATTCTGTCGCCAAACCGGGTTTAAGACGGCAAGCGCATCCTGAATCTGCTTCAATACTTTCGATCCTAAAGCTGAACACCGCGTAGCGACATCACCTTTAAGGCTTATCTCAAAGGGTGAAGGTTGAGGGTGAGACGGGGTGTGGCAGGGGAGGCGGGTTCTGCCGTAAAAACTTTTCTGTGCTATCGTGTATCGTCCGCTCGATTAACTCGATCGAGATTTGCGCGATCCGACGATCGGAAACCCGATTTTTTCAGTTTTTTATAACTAAAACAGGCAAAGGTAAGGGATTGAAAATGTTGATTGGGGTTCGGATAGTAACTACAAAACCTTGGGTAATTTGGGGATATTGGCCATCGTTAGAAGGTGGAATATAATTGGCGATCGGTATTCCAATTGAGGGTACACCGAGGGGTAGTTTTCAGTCACCACTTATCAATAATTAGTCATTAATTAGCATTTATCAATTGAGTCTAAACAGTGGGAATAGTAAAGTGAAATTCACTTCCTCGGTCTTTTCCTGCGGAATCTACCCAAATTTTACCGCCCCAGCCGGCAACAATCTGCTTGCAAATTGCTAATCCTAAACCCGTACCGCCGGTACTGCGCCGCAAAGCTCCTTCTTCTTGATAAAATCGATCGAACACTACTTTTAAACTGTTCGCCTCTATTCCCCTCCCCGTATCGGCTACGAGCACTTCCACCATCCGAGAACCGTTACAGTGAGCTTTAACAGTCACGCTTCCCTGGGGTGTCGTAAATTTGCAAGCGTTGTCTAGCAGTTTGGAGAGAACTTCTACCAACCACTCTCCGTCAGCTTGCACTAAAGGCAATTCTGCCGACACTTCGGCGATAATTTCCGGCAACTGTCGATCTACCGCGCGCGATCGCACGCTGCTGAGGGCCAAATCAACGCATTCTTGCAGCGTCAGCGATTCTACATTCCATTGAACTCGCCCGCTTTCTAAGTGAGAAAGAGTTAAGAAATCCTGCACGAGTTTCCGCATTCGGTCGGCATCGCCGAGGGCCGTTTCTAACATGATTTGCCGCAATTCTGCGGGCATATCTGGTTCGGCACTCAAACTTTCCAGACACACTTGAATCGTAGAAAGTGGAGTGCGGAGTTCGTGTCCGGTGATGGCAATTAGATTGCTGCGAGTGCGGTCTAATGCTTCTAATTGTTGGTTGAGTTCTTCTAAATGAGCGTAGGTTTCGGCTTGAATTAAGGCTGCTCCGAGTTGGGTGGCGATCGCCTCTACTAAAGAAATTTCGTCTTTTTCCCAAGGCAAAGCCGCTCGGCACTGGTGCATTTCCACCATGCCCAAAACCCGCCCCTGATAAAGCACTGGCACCATTAACCAAGAAACTATTTTCCAATTTTTTACAGTTTCCCTCAGGGATTTTGTATTGAGAATCAGCGGGTGTTGTGCTGTGTCTTGGATGTAAACTCGCTCTTGCCGCGCCACTGCGTCGCCCCATATTTGATTTTCCTGCAACAGCCAAGTCTGATCCAGCAGGGAACTAACGCCCGGCCCCAAAAACTCGCGATCGATTTTGACCGCCACATCTGTGGCTTTGCACCGATAAATCAAACAGCGGCTTGCCGACAGGGCAGTTCCCAGTTCTTGCACTGCGACTTCGACGATTTCTTGCGGGTTGAGAGACTGCCGCATTGCCGTGGTAATTAAGTTTACGAGGCGTTCTTTGCGTTCCTGAGCGGCGATGGCGCTGTATGCTTTGAGCAGTTTGTGCTGGCCTGCTTGCAAGTAGGTTACTAAGCGTTCTGTAAAAGCATCGCTCAATTTGGGATTGGGAATTTTTGAGTTTTTTCCCGTACTTATGTCGGGTTTGGTGGCTTTGGAAGTGGCGGATTTCCTCGTTTTTTTAGGTGTTTTGACTAGCTTGTAAGTAGTTCGCGCGCGATCGATCTTTTCGGCCAATTCCGGGCGATAACTGACAATTCTATCGAGCAACAATGCGGCCGCTTTGGAGCTTACCTCGCGATCGAACGTCCATATTCCTTCAAATCTGCGAGCTTGATCCATCAACAGCGGCCCGCGCTCGTCTTGGTTTTCGACCGGCACAATTTTTTCTTGACAAATCAGGCAAGTTGAGTAGTGTTGCCCCAGCACCACTAAGTGCCACTCTTTACTTAATCCGTCCTCCGGTGCAAACGCCACAGTTTCGTGACACTCCGAAGCATTTTTAAAGTCTGTTTCCGGTGCTGCCAGCACGTATACCTGAGAGGAGCGTGAGGCAATTCGCCGGTAGCGGTGAGCTTCCTGGCGGTAGAAGCGCTCTCGCTGAAAGCTGGCAATGACTAGCGGTTCGTCGGAACCCGCCAAAACCAAGTCTTCCATCGCGTGAGACAGGGCTGTCATGGAAGATTTGAAATAAATTTGTGCCCGCAGTTGGGGCAAAGCTTGCAGAAGTTCTGCCAGTAGCGAAATAGGGACGATCATCTAGCCTTAAACGTGCATTTTTGCCGATGACAAAACAGGATCGATAGGAGGTTTAGATCGATCCCTTTTCAGTATCTGATACATTTATGCGTCATAACACGACTGTTTAAGTCATATTATGCTACCAATAGCACTTAGACGAATCTAAGCGGAGGTATTCCTCCAAGACTTTGATATCATCCAAAGTCACTTACAGCAGATTTTAGGTAGGGAGAGTACACAGGTGTTAAACCCTTTTGGCAGGGCAGGTACTCACAGCAACCGCCCGTACTCCAAACTGATTTCTTTGTACTTCACCAACCAGAACAGTGCTGTATAAACACCTATTTTAAAGTCTTGGTTTTGACGCTAACTTATCTATTCAGACCGGGGTTCGGGCGTTAGCGCTCCCACCATTGAGACTTGTCAGGCACCGCAAGCGTATCTCTTGCATTATACTATTCTTCAGCTATTTCATATCAGTGCCATAAATATCGCGTTTTGGCGATCGATCTCGATACTCGGCAATTAAACTTTAAAAAATCACAATTAATTGGCCATTAGTTAAAAACTAACGACCAATTGTTTTGAGGACTTATCCCAAGAAACCCGGTTTTTACCAAAAATCTATGAATAAACCGGGTTTCTGACACCGAGGGTATAAGTCCTATATTTTTTGAGCAGTTCCCCCGTGAGTATAAATGCTGTGGCTGTGGTCGCTCAGGCTAGTTCCCCCCCTTCGTCGCTGCCGCCCGGAGATGATTTGTAGAGAGCATCTAATTGTTCGCGGGCGTCTTGGACAGTCAGCGAACGCATCACTAACAGGGGCTCGTTAACAATGTTTCCGTATTCGTCTAAAAGTTCTGGATGGGGTACAGCTTGAGAGCGAGGATAGGATGGGTAGCCATTATTTGCCCTTAATTGTTGAGGGCGCTGGGATTCCATACCAACTGTGACTAGACTGCGGATTAAGTTACCGACTGCCAGAAAGGCAAGAACGGTAAAAGCTAAAATATAAAGCAGGTGCAACATTATTTTCTCCTCCGGGCTAAACAGCCACACAGCAATTTACAAATGTGTTTCAGCAAGTATTGACACTCCCGGGCGTAAACGCGGGGATTCTTGGTTCACTGACATACCTTTAAACTATTCATCCCTTCGGCAATATTTAAACCAAAAACCCGTCCAATTGAACGAAGCTTCGAGCCTAATTTGAATAGTCCCAGAGGGCTTGTCTCCCCAAGCGTTAAGGGATCGTTCCCTTTGTTTCCGTATGCCCTACGGTACATCTAACTACTAAGATTTTGAGTTTTCTGGTATGAGTGCGGGATGGCTACCCTAGCTATGTTTTTGTGGTTTTCGCCACCCACGAGACATTATTGTTTCCTAGCCAGTCATTTTGGGGTTGGTTATCCATTTGTGCTAGCGGTTATTCTACCTGTATCTATTTGTAGTATAGGGTACTATTTGGGAAACTTTTAGAACTTTTTGGAAAGAAAGCCTTCCTAAAAGGACGGGGTTTTAAACCCAATTTTCTGATAACTTATTAACTGGAAATCTGTTTGAGGTTGTCAAGTGGGCCGCCACATTTCCAAAAGTTTGGGATTTGACTGCTAGTTTAACTTGAACTCGCTTCCTTATTTTGCAGGGGGAGGGGACTGCAATGAGCGAAAGCGCGCCGATACTTGCCAGCATTCGGCGAGCAGTTTGTGCCACGGCATCAGGGCTGCGGTTTCAATTGCAACTTGACCTCCGGTTGCTTGAAATAGAGCTTTAGCTGCGCCTACTTCTTGCTGAGCCTGTTTGACTCGCGCCAGCAAGTCAGATTGATCTTCGCCCCTGAGAAAGGGAATTTCCTCAGTTTCTAAGAGGTTGGTCGATCGGTCGAACCAGTAATTGAAATCCTCTAACAGCGGTTCCAGTAACGCTTTGAGCAATTCTGGCTCTGGCAAATTGGAATTAAGCATGGATTAAAATTGGGTTATTTATCTATTATAGTCTTAGACGGTCTTTACAAAGTGTAACATTTTTTTAACAAAAATTCAATAATTTAATAACAATTAGCAGGTGAGTGTAAATAAATTTAACTGTGCCAGCAGCGATTTTTGAGTCAAAATCCCCAAATTCTGCCAAATTAGTTCGCGAGCTCACGGGTGGTTAGAAAACGGGTTTTTTCAGGCAATACTTTAAATAACCCGGTTTCTGAGAGTCGGAGTGCGTCCCGCACTAAACGTCGCAACCCTGACAATCAAGCATCCAGGATACAAGCCCCCGGATTAATCCGTGGGGTCAATCTAAAATCTAAAATCTAAAATCTAAAATCTAAAATCGATTGACAGACCGTTGCTGTAATTTCCCGGAGTGTCCCCCAGCCGGAAGTCGGCGCTTGCTGTCCCAATCTGAGTAAGATAGAAGCAACTGCAACTAAATTAATTGCTAATTCAGCCGATGTCTAGCTCAGAATCCATGTCCGCTCCAGAAGAGTCCGTTAAGATTGAGTTGCCCCGCACGAGTGAGTCGGAGGCACTAAAAAAAATTCGCCACACCACCTCCCACGTTATGGCGATGGCGGTGCAGAAGTTATTTCCCAAGGCGCAAGTTACCATCGGCCCTTGGATTGAAAACGGTTTTTATTATGACTTTGACACTCCCGAACCTTTTACGGAACAGGATTTAAAAGCCATTAAAAAAGAGATGATCAAAATCATCAACCGTAAATTGCCTGTAATTCGGGAAGAAGTCAGCCGCGAGGAAGCGGAACGCAGAATTAAGGAGATTAATGAACCTTACAAATTAGAAATTTTAGAAGGTTTGATCGAACCGATTACTCTTTACCATTTGGGCGAGGAATGGTGGGATTTGTGCGCGGGGCCTCACTTGGATAATACCAGTGAGTTGAATCCAAAGGCGATCGAGCTAGAGAGTCTAGCAGGGGCTTACTGGCGCGGCGACGAAACCAAAGCTCAATTGCAGCGCATTTACGGCACTGCTTGGGAAACTCCCGAACAGCTAGCAGCATACAAACACCGCAAAGAAGAAGCATTAAGGCGGGATCACCGCAAATTAGGCAAAGAATTAGGCTTATTTATTTTTGCCGATCCGGTGGGTCCCGGTTTGCCTTTGTGGACGCCGAAAGGCACTGTTTTGAGAAGTATTTTAGAAGATTACTTGAAACAAGAACAAATCAAGCGCGGCTATTTGCAAGTAGTGACTCCCCACATCGCCAGAGTCGATTTGTTCAAAATTTCCGGCCACTGGCAGAAATACAAAGAAGATATGTTTCCGCTGATGGCAGAAGATGAGGAAGCTGCTGCAAACGAACAGGGTTTTGTGATGAAACCCATGAATTGCCCTTTCCACATTCAAATTTACAAAAGCGAATTGCGTTCCTATCGCGAACTGCCGATGCGCTTAGCGGAATTCGGCACAGTTTACCGCTACGAACAATCGGGAGAATTGGGCGGTTTAACGCGGGTGCGCGGCTTTACGGTGGATGATTCCCACTTATTTGTCACGCCGGAACAGTTGGATGCTGAATTCTTGAATGTGGTGGATTTGATTCTGTCAGTATTCAAGAGTCTGCAACTGAAAAACTTTAAGGCGCGTTTGAGTTTCCGCGATCCGAACAATTTAGAGAAATACATCGGTTCTGATGAAGCTTGGGAAAAAGCTCAAGGTGCAATCCGCCGCGCGGTGGAAACTTTGGGCATGAATTATTTTGAAGGAATTGGGGAGGCGGCTTTTTACGGGCCGAAACTCGATTTCATTTTCCAAGATGTCTTGGATAGAGAATGGCAACTAGGAACTGTTCAGGTAGATTACAACTTGCCAGAACGTTTTGATTTGGAATACGTCGCTGAAGACGGCACTCGCAAGCGCCCGGTGATGATTCACCGTGCTCCTTTCGGTTCTTTGGAACGCTTGATCGGGATTTTGATCGAGCAGTATGCGGGCGATTTTCCTCTGTGGTTGGCGCCGATTCAGGTGCGGTTGTTGCCTGTCAGCGCCGACTTTTTGCCGTTTGCGAAGGAAGTGGCGGCGAAGATGAAAATGCTCGGAATGCGCGCTGAAGCTGATGAGAATAGCGAGCGTTTGGGCAAGTTAATTCGCAATGCTGAGAAGGATAAAATTCCAGTGATGGGTGTTGTGGGTGCGAAGGAAGTTGAGGCGAATAGTTTGAATATTCGGACTCGGGCTTCTGGGGAGTTGGGGGCGATTTCGGTTGATGAAGTGATTGGGAGGTTGCAGGGGGCGATTAGCAGTTACGGGAATTTTTAGGGGCTTTTAATCGCAAATGCACGCGGATTAACGCAGATGATACTTTGATATTGTCTGCGTTTTTCTAATCGAACGGCTAAAATAATAAAATCGTGTAAATTAACAGGAGTTAAATCAATGCCTAATCCTTTTCCGGGGATGAATCCTTATTTAGAAAGTCCTGAATTGTGGCCTCAAGTACATCACCTGCTAATTAGTAGCATTTTTGAATCATTAGTGCCACAGTTGCTGCCAAAATATATCGTCGATATTGAAAAAAGAGTTTATGAGCTTAGCGGGGACAATTTCCTATTAGTGGGGATTCCTGATGTCACGGTGCAGCGTTCTCCCAGTCCAACCAACCCTACTTCTTCTAATGTTGCAGTTGCCGCACCGCCTGTGACAGCTTTGAAAGTAAGACTGCCAGTACCTGTGGAATTTAGGGAAGCATATTTAGAGGTACGAGATACAGCAACTAGGGAAGTTGTGACAGTGATTGAATTGCTGTCACCAGCCAATAAGTGCCCTGGTAAAGGGCGAGAAATGTATGAAGAAAAGCGAGAAAAGGTGTTTGGTAGTCGCACTCATATGGTTGAGATTGATTTGCTGCGAAGTTACCAACCTCTGCCAGTTTTTGGTAACGATATTGAGGCAAGTTATCGAATTTTGGTGAGTCGGGCAAATCAGCGCCCGATCGCAGATTTGTACCTTTTCAATTTACCCAATATGATTCCTGCATTTCCATTGCCTTTGCGCGCGGGCGATGCGGAACCAATTGTAGATTTACAAGCGTTATTAAATGGGGTTTACGATCGCGCTGCCTATGACTTTAGAATAGATTACACCGCCGCACCCGTTCCAGCGCTGTCGGAAACGGATGCTGCTCGGGCTGATAGTTTGTTGCGGGAAAGAGAGTTAAGGTGATAATAGAAGCAGTAGTCCAGGACGCATGAAAATCTTCACAACCGGGGTTGTTTGTGGTTTTTGCGGGCTGTAACGCGTCTTCTCAGTAAAAACCAGGTTTCAAGCCACCGGTGCATAAGTCCTAAGTAGCTAGATCAACAGGAGTTAAATCAATGCCTAATCCATTTCCTGGGATGAATCCATATTTAGAAAGTCCTGATTTTTGGCCAGAAGTACATAGTCGTTTGATAGTGGCGATCGCAGATGCTTTGGTGCCTCAACTGCTGCCAAAATATCGAGTTGCGATTGAAAAGCGAATTTATCAAATCAAGGGGGAACAATCTCTTTTAGTCGGAATTCCTGATGTTTCTATCCAGGGAAATGCTACTACCAGAAATTCAAGTACATCTAATGTGGCTGTCGCCGCACGAACAACCGCGCCTTTGAAAGTGAGATTACTTATGTTTGAGGAGGTTAGAGAAGGGTATTTGGAGATTGTAGACATAGCAAGTAAGGAAGTTGTGACGGTGATTGAGGTGCTGTCACCTGCTAATAAACGTCCGGGACAAGGGCGGACAATTTATGAGGAAAAGCGGGATAAGGTGTTCGCAAGTCGATCGCACTTAGTGGAAATTGACTTGCTGCGAATTTACGAACCTCTGCCAGTTTTGGGTAACGATATTGACGGAAGTTATCGGATTTTGGTGAGTCGGACCGATTGTCGCCCCACGGCTGATTTGTATTTGTTTAATCTACCGGATGCAATTCCTGCTTTTCCTTTGCCTTTGCGCGGAGGCGATGCTGAACCAATGGTCGATTTACAGGGGTTATTGAATACAGTGTACGATCGCGCCGGATATGATTTTACCATCGATTACACCGCCGAACCCGTGCCGCCACTGTCCGAACCCGATGCAGTTTGGGCCGATTCTCTGCTGCGCGAAACCAGCCTGCGGTCATCTGAAACCTAAAAACAGCTACACAAAACGTTACATATTTGTTACTATCGGGGCAAGCCTGTCCTCAGCAGCGCCTCTGTTAACCTTCTAAACTAACCGTTATGAGTCAACCTCCCTCAGCAATTCCCGCCTCGGAAGAGTCCGCCGCCGAAACTCCAACACCGCCGACAAACAATGCACCTCCACCGAGTTATGTCAAGCTGGCGATGCGGAACATGGTTCGCAAGCGGGCGACTTCTTTGTTTCATTTTGCCTTGACAGCGATCGGACTTTTAGGCGTACTCGTCGGTTTGGCTTTTCTCGATCGCTATTTCAATTCTTAATCGGGGATTCCAACAATCAGCCTCTAGTTTCTGCTGATGTTTTCGATCTTTCTTAATCGGGACTTAAGCTGATTGTTCTGCCTCCCTGTTGCAATCTCTAACAGATTACTGTATCTTTCCAGCAACACCAAAATCCCCTGCCGCTCGATCGCGGAATTGGAATTTGTAAAAAAATTGAATATATCCCTTGACAGGAGAGCGAAAAAATGTTAATAGAGGTGAACGTCGAAGACTGTTACGGGCTCGCCCAGCAGTCGGCCGACGCTTCCAGCCTCCCTGAGATTGCAGCCAGCGGGGAGATTTCAGCAGCCCAAACCTGGGAAAAGTGGTTTAGCGTTTGGCTGGAAAACCAGGCGGCGGATGTGCCAGTTGCCCCGGGCTACGAAGTCAGTCTGCGTTTAACCGCCGATACGGAGATGCAAGCCCTCAACCTGCAGTACCGCCAGCTCGATCGACCGACCGATGTACTAGCTTTCGCAGCTTTAGAGGTAGACTGTCCTCAACTAGAGGAAATGCAGTCATCTGAACCTTTATACTTGGGTGATATCGTCATCTCGATCGATACAGCTAACCGACAAGCCCAGCAGCAAGGACATCCCCTGAAGACCGAACTAGCTTGGCTGGCAGCCCACGGTTTTCTGCATCTTTTGGGCTGGGATCACCCCGATGAAGAAAGTCTGGCTCAAATGCTCGATCGACAAGAAACATTGCTGCGCGCGATCGGTCTTGCGATCCAAACAGCATAACTGAAGTTGATGGTTACTTAACAAATCATGTCAAGCCCAACATAACTTTCTGAAATTAAACCAAAACTTTAGTAAAAACTTAGGAAAGTTACCTAGACTTGATTGAGTCAATTTAAAAAGTCTAGCTTTCATTCATCTCTGTAACTTAAAGTTGGTTATTTATGACACTAGAGAGACCGTCAATTTCATCACCAATCGCACAGTTTCTGCCCATGCCTCCAGACTCTTCTACCCCGACAGTCCACGAGTCTAAAAAAGCCTTGAAATACAACCGAGAGCTGTCGTGGAAAATCGCATCTAGCTTAGCTACGAGTTTTAGATACGCTTGGGGGGGTCTGACTTATGCTTTTGAAACTCAGCGAAATTTTCGGATTCACACTGTTATTGGCACTTTGGCGATCGGACTCGGGCTATTTTTGCACTTGCAACCTGTAGAAATATCTGTAATCGGCGTTACCATTGGCATAGTTTTAGCAATGGAACTGTTGAATACGGCGATCGAATCGGTGGTAGACTTGACAGTCGGGCAATCTTACCACGAACTAGCCAAAATTGCCAAAGACTGCGGTGCCGGAGCAGTTCTGGTATCGGCAATGGCTGCGATCATCGTCGGTGCTGCACTTCTGCTTCCTCCTTTGTGGGCAGTCGTTCAAATGGCGATCGGCCGTTAGTAACTTACTGGGCGATCGCAAATTTTAGGTTTTAGATGACCAATTTGAGATTTTTAGTTTTATTCGTCTATATTGCAGCTATTTTTATCTTCGGCATCTATCTAAAATCTTGAAACCCTTGCTTTCAGGGAGCGAGTTAACCTAAAATCTAAAATCTAAAACCTAAAATCTAACTTAACCCGTGATTATAGTCATCGATAACTACGACAGTTTTACATACAATTTGGTACAGTATCTAGGAGAATTAGGTGCTGAGTTGCCCGTAGCAAGCGAAGTGCAAGTCTACCGCAACGACCAAATCTCCTTAGCAGAAATTCGCCGATTGCAGCCAGCAGCAGTGGTGATTTCTCCAGGCCCCGGGCGGCCGGAAGATGCGGGAATTTCTCTGGAATTAATCAAAGAATTGGGGCCGACTCTACCAATTTTAGGCGTGTGCCTCGGACATCAAAGTATCGGTCAAGTATTCGGCGGCAAAATTGTTTCTGCACCCGTGTTGATGCACGGCAAAACTTCTCAGGTAGAACACGCAGGAGTCGGAGTTTTTCAGGGCGTGGAATCGCCGATGATTGCAACTCGCTATCACAGTTTGGTAATTGAAAAGCAGAGTTGTCCAGAAGTTTTGGAAATTACGGCTTGGGTTGAAGACGGAACTATTATGGGCGTGCGGCACCGGGAATATCCCCACATTGAAGGTGTACAGTTTCACCCGGAAAGTATTTTGACGACGGCGGGAAAGCAATTATTGCGAAATTTCTTGGCAAGACTTTAGTTGAATTTCTATGAATTTGTAGGGTTCGCTCTCATAGCATCTTACGGTGAGAGTAGGGTACACATTTTCGCACTTGAACCGCCTCAAAAAGGATACAAGCCCCCCACTCCTGTCGTGGTGAACCCCAAATTTTAGACTCCTGTTCGAGATTCCAGATTCAATGCTGCAAGTAAATCTAAAATCTAAAATCTAAAATCTAAAATCGACTGACGGTGTTTTGTGGTATAACAACAAACGACCAACACCCGACAACCCCAACCACAAGATGAAACGGCGACAATTAATACGTTACGCACAGACGGGTTTGCTAGCAGCTTTCTTCACTGGTTTACCATCTGGATGGGAAAGCTATCAAGCTCAAACTGCTGATTCTTTGTCTATTCAGTGGTTGGGGCACACTTGCTTCTTGTTCGCCGGAGGCGGTGCGAGGGTGCTGGTGAATCCTTTTCGCCCCCTGGGCTGTACGGCAGGCTATCGTTCTCCTAAAGTGCCAACAGATTTGATTCTGATTAGCAGCCGGTTGCTCGATGAAGGGGCGATCGACGGATTTGCGGGCAATCCCGGCCTTTTGTACGAACCGGGGTCTTACAGGTCTAACGGGCTGCGGATTCAAGGGATTCGGACGCAAAAAGACCGTGAGGGAGGACGGCGATTTGGGGTGAATGTGGCTTGGCTGTGGCAGCAAGCGGGCGTTAAGATTTTACACTTGGGCGGAGTTGCTGGCCCGATCGGCATTGAAGAACAAATCTTGATCGGGCGGCCCGATGTAGTGCTGATTCCCGTGGGCGGCGGGCCGAAAGCTTACACTCCGGCGGAAGCGAAGCAAACTTTGCAACTTCTCAAACCGAAGATGGTGATTCCGACACATTTCAAAACCCAAGCCGCCGATGCTGCTGCGTGCGATTTGGTGCCGCTGGATGAATTCTTGGCGCTGATGGATGGTACGCCGGTGCGCCGATTGAATAATGACACGATTTCGATCAAATCTGCTGACTTACCCCAAACTGGTTCGGTGATTGAGGTTTTGAGTTATAGATTTAGCGGTTGATGCCGGATTTCTCAGCTTGCGTTATAGTAAGGAAGTTTTGGTCGATCGGGGATGCCAGAGAAATTTCTCTCTATCTTAGCCTCTAGCAACCTTGCCTTTTGTCGAGATGTGGCTAACATAACAATTCATGTTCACTGTTTTATCTCATAAGGAAATGCAAGCGCCATGAAAAATCAAAATTTACCTAGCTGGATGAAACAACTGACAGGTTTCGCAGGAATAATCGGCGCTAGCGCGCTAATCGGTTTCCCGGCTTGGGCTCACATCACCTCCAACACCAATGTTGCTAATACAAATCAAACTCAACAAGTTCCTGGAAAGGTGAAAACCGCTGCTTCACCGGCACCAATGGCTCAGGCGAAGGATATTGTCGCTATTGCATCTGGCGACGCTCAATTCAAGACGCTGACGAAGGCTTTGGGAGCAGCCGGTTTGGTGACAACTTTACAAGGAAAAGGCCCTTTCACTGTTTTTGCACCGACAGACGCGGCATTTGCTGCTTTGCCAAAAGGAACTTTGGATGATTTGCTCAAACCGGAAAACAAAGCCCAACTTACTAAGATTTTAACTTACCACGTTGTTCCTGGTTCGGTTGTATCTACTAGCCTGAAATCCGGCGATGTTAAAAGTGTCGAAGGCAGTTCGCTAAAGGTGGCAGTTAACGCAGGCAAAGTTACTGTCAGCGGCGCTAATGTTGTGAAAGCTGATATCAAAGCTACCAACGGCGTGATTCACGTAATTGACAAGGTTTTGATGCCCCCTGATGCCAAGTAGGACTAGCGGTTTTTGCATCAATTGATTTCAGATTCGGTTAAATAAACGCGAAGTAAGGACATAACATTGTTGTGTCCTTATTTGTATGGCAGGCAGTTCAGAATTAATATATAGTAATCCTAAATTAATCGTAAATTTTTTACCCCACCCCAGCCCTCCCCGATGCCTTGGGGAGGGAGTAAGAAATTCACAAATGATGCGAGGATTGCTATAGGTAAAGCTTTAGCTAGCTGCGGGTACTTACAAAAAGGGCTGCCAACCCTTACCCCGGTAGCCAAAATCGAAAATTTCGGGATGGAGAATTTCTGCTAAAATTTCTAACGAATCAACCAATCTCGGCCCCGGCCGATTAAAGTAAGAATTTCCGTCAGTTATGTAAACCTTTCCTGTTTTTACTGCTTGCAAATTAGACCATTCTGCGTATTTAGTTATTTGCATTGCTTCGCTGCGAGTGCGGTTCAAATCAAAGCCGCAAGGCATGAAAATAATTACATCGGGATTAGCTTCTACTAGCGATTCCCATTTTAACCAAGGGGAATGTTCCCCGACAATTCCAAACAGCGAATTGCCTCCCGCCATTGCCACTAATTCGGGAATCCAGTTACCCGCAGCCATCAAAGGTTCAATCCATTCGATGCAGGCTACTTTGGGAAGTCTCTGTTTTGTGGTAAGAATAGATGATGCTTGTATTTTCGAGGTAATAGCATCGATGCGGGATTGCAAAAGGTCGATCGCACTTTTGCCATTTACGCCCAAAGCATCAGCCACTCGCTGAATATCCGTCCAAATTTCTGCTAGCAAATTAGGCTGCAAAGAAATAATTTCCGGCTTGCTATTTACCAGGGTGCTTACTGCTTGTTTAACCTCTGTTAGAGAACAAGCGCAGACTTCACATTGAGCTTGAGTAATAATGTGAGTCGGCTGCAATTTTTCCAACGTATCTATTTCTACTTTATACACACTCAGCGCATTTTGCAACAATTCTGTCACGCGGTTGTGAATTTCGCTGCTAGTTCCTTCGGGATTGAATTTAGGCTGAGTGCAAACAGGTAAATTTTGGACTTTTGGGGGGTAATCGCATTCGTGGGAACGGCCCACAATTGCATCGGTTAGTCCTAAAAGTGCTACAATTTCGGTGGCACTGGGAATTAGAGAGATTATTCTTGGTTGATTCATTGTTTGTCTGTTTTTTACCGATTCGGAAGCACAGGCGTTACAGATTTAGAAGCACAGGCGGGACGCCCGTGCCACAATAAAAGGGATTGTTAAATTTTTAGTTTTTTTAAGTATTGCAAATCTTGCCATGCTTGAATGAGATTACCTTGCATCAGAGCCGCTACACCGTTTAAAACTCTAATTTCCGGTAGGTTGGAGTTGAGAGCGAGAGCAGGTTTTAAGGCTGTTTGAGCAGCTTTGGGATGCCAGCCGTACAGGTGTACGAAAGCGAGATAGGCGTAAGCGTAAGGGTTTTTTGAGTCGAGTTGAGTGACTTTTTCTAAGGCTGCGATCGCACTTTCGACATTCTGCTGCAATACCCGAGAAAATGCCAAAGCATAAGCCAATTCTAGATTATTTGGTTCCTGTTTCAACCGATATTCTAACGCTTGTTCCGCTTGCACGGTATAATCTTGAATTGGATCGTACTGATTGATGCGCCCAATCTGCTCGAACACGGGTTCTAAACCGGGCAATCCTTTGGGTAAATTAACCGCCATCGCCCGCAATTGAGTCACCAAATCTAACTCCGGCTTATCCTCGTTATCAGGTGCTTTATTCTCGTTTCTAGGCTCTGTCTCGATCTTAACACTCACTGCCGGCACATTAATCGGATAAGTTTCGCCGGTTTTCCGATTTAGATAAGTAGCTTGCAGATTGTAAGTTCCCGGTGCAATATTAGCAGGAGGAAGCATCGACGTGCGATCGACAACTCGAAACCCCACAGCAAATTTATCCGCTTCCAGCATCCCCGGATGCAAAGTCGCCTGGGCGATCGCGCGATCGTGTAAAATCCTGAAAGTCTTTCCCGGTGGAATATCGCCAGACTGCTGATTTTGCCACGTTACCAACACTAAACCAGACTGCAACTCCTGCCAAGGCCCAGACCAAGTATAAGTAACCGGCAGCGCGACTCCGGGAACTGCTTTTGCACCGACAGTAACTTGCTCTAATTGTACTTGCGATCGCGCTTCATTCAACGGCTGTATTTCTACAGGCTGCACTCGCTTGCGATAAAGATTTAAATTAGTATAATCGGGCAAAATCCAAGTTTTATCTAACTCAAATTTATCCCCTTTTTCAATTGCAGCCACCGCAGCATTTTGAGCTTTTTTAATCCGTTCCCGAATCGAACCTTGCGGGCCACTTTTAGTTACGAACCAAGAGAGCGATCGCACATCTTGCGGCACTTCTTTTAAATTCGTTCCCACCTGCCGCCCGTAAACCTGAAAATTCGCCAAAGCACCGTAAAAATTCAAATTATGCTGGTTAATTTCCGGCGTCGAAGGCAACACGCCTAAAGTAGATTGCAAATAAGGTTCCCGATCGATAATTTCGGCAATTACCTCTCGGTGCGGCCACTCTTTGCCCAAGTAAGGATAGTTAGAATTGCCCGGACTGATAATTTGAACTAAGCTATGTCCAAAAGCACCTCCCAGGGGCCACATATGGAACAGCATCGCCAGAATTGCCAAGCCAATTGTACCCCAGCGAATTTGTCGTCCCCACCGAGAAGGCCACAGCGTTAAACAGTAGGCTAAGAAAATAGATAAAACTGGCAAATAAGGTATCACATATCGGTCGTCTTTGTTGATATTTAGAGAATTAATTAAATAAGCTCCTCCCCAGAAAACAGCCAGCCAGCGACATGAGTTGAGATGCAAGATTGACGAACTATTTTGCCGGCGACGCCAATAAAGTATCAATCCGACTAAGGGAATAAGTAACAGAGGCCAAGAAATGTGTTCGGGTAAGTGTTGACCGTAGTAAATCCAAGCGTCGATCGTATTGAGGGCCGGATCTCCTTCGGCGATCGCAGAATCCACCGTTGCCCGTTTTCCCCCGGTCAAAATTAACAGCCAATTGGTTTTCGCCCAGGGCCCAAACACCGCCACCGACAGCAACAAACTACCTGCTAATTGAGCTAATCTTCCCCAAGCTTTTTGCCGCACAGCACCAACAGCTAACCACACAATCGGGGTAAACAGAAATAATACAGTAGTGTGTTTAACTAATATTGATAAACCGAGAGAAATTCCAAAGGCGATCGCCCAAAAGAAAGATGACGGCGAGAGTGGGGGAGTGTGGGAGGGGGAGAGAGGGAGATTGGGGGAGGGGGAGAGGGGGAGATCCGCAGAATGGGGAAAATCTTCCTTCTTCCTTCTTCCTTCTTCCTTCTTCCTTCTTCCTTCTTCCTTCTTCCTTCTTCCTTCTTCCTTCTTCCTTCTTCC
>NZ_JAUBSX010000014.1:0-116147 GCF_036704885.1 Microcoleus sp. F4-D5
GTTGCACTTACCACCCGTGCGATCGCGATCGAAACCCTCAGATGGTGAACCTTTCAGCACTTATTCAGCAAGCCCTAGTTAAATGTATCATTAGCTGTAGACTCACTTACTCCAAACTGGATGCCCAGAAGTTGAAATGTTGTCATATGCCTCAGATAGACCAAGGTTAAAATTATTTGTTCGGGAAGAGATAGTTTCGGTTTTCGACCTCCTCCACCCGCAATAATTCTCACTTTCTTTGCTTCTAGTAAAGCTTGTTTTTCATGATGTAATCGTTCGGCATTTTGGAGCAATTGTTGTAACTCTTCATAGGCCAGACCAATTAATCGCTGTGTTTCTTTATGATTTTCTTCAATATGATTCAGGATGTCGCTCATTTTTCTGTGTAAAAAAAGGTCTCTTATGTTCTTTTACCACATAATGTTACTATTTTTGAGATGTCTATTGAAGGACTGCGAGTTTTACTCAAAGGCGGCACAGCTATTCAAAGTTTAGAATCCGCCTTTGACATCCAACGTTCCCTACCTCACGGTCATGTCGCGGCAGTGTTGGGAACGCTCAAAAATCTCGGACTCGAATCACTGATTGACAATCGTTCAAGTCGCCAACGAGATTTAGTTACCGCGATGATAGTTGCCAGAATTATCGACCCAAGCTCCAAATTAGCCACTGCACGCGGGCTATCCACAGATACACTCAGCAGCACTCGCTTGAGAAATTTTAGGAGTCGAAGACGCAGACTCCGATGAGCTGTATGAAGCAATGGATTGGCTGGGCGAACGACAAGAGAAAATCGAACAAAATTTAGCGGCCAAACATCTTAGTGAAGTTCCGTTTAATTCTCAGGAGATGTCACTTCCACTTATTTTGAGGGAACCACCTGTCCCCTGGCTCAATACGGCTATTCGCGGGACAAAAAGAAAGGAAAATTACAAATTATCTTTGGTTTACTCTGTAACGCCGCCGGATGTCCCATCGCCGTAGAAGTGTTTGAAGGCAACATCAATGATGCTTCAACCTTAAGTCCACTCCTGGAAAAAGTGCGTCATCGATTTGGCATTCAACAGGTAATATTAGTGGGCGTTCGAGGTGTATTAACCAGCGCTCGTATTGAAGAAGAACTCAAGGGGGTTAAAGGTTTAGACTCGATTACAGAATTAAGAGCACCGTAAATCAGAGAATTGGTAGAACAAGAAGCGATACAACTGTCACTGTTTGACGAGAAAGATTTAGCGTCGATTCAATCGCCAGATGATCCAGGAGAAAGGTTAATCGCCTGTCACAACCCGTTTTTAGCCCAAGAGAGAGCCGAAACAAGCTGACGGGGTGACAACCCCGTCAGAACTCAGAGCAGGTGAGGCGTTGACCAACTTGTGATAAAAAAAGATAGGTCAGACGAAAGTTACCCATGACCTATCAAAAAATATGCTCCCTCAATTTTATCAGACGCATCTCCAGCAACAGTTAACTCGGACTCAGTTTTTAATATTAGGTCTCTTGCTCCATGTCCTGCAATCAGAAAGGCAAGTTAAGTTGGAACGGTTAGCCCGAATGTTTCCACACCCGATTACGATCGAAAGTCGGCGTAGGAAATTACAAAGATTTTTGGAGCTACCCCAATTAACACTCAACCTTCTTTGGTATCCTCTGATTACTTATTGGTTAACTACCTATTGTCAAGCAGGGCAAAGGTTAACAATTGTGATCGATCGCACGTTTCGGGGGTGTTATCAACATACTGATGGTAAGCCTGGTGTGGGAGCAAAGAGCCATTCCCTTATTTTGGACTTTGTTGCCCAAATTAGGAAGTAGTAACGTGACAGAGCAAATGGACGCGATTGCCCAAGTTTTGCCACTCTTAAAAAATTATCAAGTAGTGGTTCTAGGAGCTCGAGAATTTTGCTCAGTCGATCTGGCTAACTGGCTCAGGACAGAGAACTTGCATTTTTGTTTGAGGCTTAAATGCTCTCATTGTATCGAAACAGAGCCTCAAAAATGGCAATCCTTAAAAAAAGTAGGATTAGTTCTCGGAATTTCTCTCTATTTTCCAAGTATCAAAGTCCGAAAAACTCAACCAATAGCAGGGTTTGATGTGGCTGGTAAATGGAAAAGGAAATATCGGGGGGTGTCAGTTAAGGAAGGTTGGTTTATCCTGACAAATCTGGGCAATCTGTCCGACGCGTTCGCAGAATATAAAAAGCGGATGGGCCTTGAAGAAATGTTCCGAGATTTCACTCATTGGAGGCTATGATTTAGAGGGAACTGGTTTAAAAGGCAAACGCCTTATAGCGCTGATTCTGTTGATAGCGATCGCCTATAGTAGTGCTGTCATACAAGGTACAACTCTCAAAAAGAAACCAGCTAAAGAGTATATTGTTCGCCCTAAAGAGTCAAAAAGAAAGTATCCTCGCCGGAGTACATGGGGCAGTGGTCTAGATAGCCAACAATGGGTTATATATCTGGACAAATACGTTGCAGAAGTTCAAGAGTTAATGGCATTAACCCCTCAGAAACGCTGTTTTTATCAACGGGGGATGAGGGCCGCAACTCTCATCCGGTCTAGTTCCTAGCTATCTTTGTCACCCCCCCAGCGAAACAAGAGAAGCTTTGCTACAAGCAACTCAGAAAGAGTTAGACAAAATTGTCACCGCCACAACTCGCTCTAATCGTCCGCTTCGGGGAGGTGAAAAAATTGGGGTGAGGGTGGGAAAAGTCATCAATCGCTATCAGGTTGCAAAGCATTTTGAGTTGAAGATTACCGACAACAGCTTCAGCTACTAACGCCACCACCAAAAAATTCAAGCGGAAGCGAATTTAGATGGCATCTATGTGATTCGCACTTCAGTCCTTGAGTCGGTATTAGGTGATTCCTCAACAGTAAAGGCTTACAAAAGTCTGTCTCAGGTCGAACAAGCATTTCGCTGTTATAAAACTATTGATTTGAAGCTGCGTCCGATTGATCACCGCGCAAGCCGATCGAGTTCGAGCGCACGTATTTTTATGTTTGTTAGCTTATTATGTGGAATGGCAGATGCGTCAAAGGTTAGCACCCTTGTTATTCTTTGATGAGGAGTGGTTAGAACCCGACTCCGAGGATTCTGTGGTTGTCCCGATTAAATCTGACACTCCGGCTACACGGAAAGCTGCCACCAAACGTACCCAAGAAGGTTGGACGGTTCAAAGTTTTCGGACATTACTGACGAATTTATCGACGATTTGTAAAAATCGAGTGCAGCCGAAATTAACGGGGGTTTCAGTTAGTTTTGATAAGCTGACGACGCCTAGCGCCTTGCAACAAAGAGCGTTAGATTTACTGGGGGTCGCGCTCACTTTGTAGTCATGTAAAATCTCAGGCGATCGCCCAATTGCCCGCAGTATCAGGGGCTGGTTACGGAACTCCCCCGCATACGGGGGAAGTTCCGTATAAAGCTTATAGGGCAACCATTATAGCCTCATTGTCGCCCCCTGAAGATGCCCACTCAGGATTTCACTGTTCTACAATTAGTAAAACTTTTAATTTTCGCTCGCTCCTTTGTTTGCTACTCAGGGGTGGAGTTTCTGGGAGGTTAACTGTAATTCTAGCTGGCTGAATTAATAGAGTTGGTGGTTTTGTATTCGATCAGCTTGCTCTGCTGCCCCAGCAATCGGCGCTGGTGAAACTGGATTTGACCTTGTAGCTGGGGAAATTTGGCTAATACACATGACAAAGCGTAGATGGCTGCGTCTTTAGTTG
The DNA here is from genome assembly GCF_036704885.1 of Microcoleus sp. F4-D5. Taxonomy (NCBI): domain Bacteria; kingdom Bacillati; phylum Cyanobacteriota; class Cyanophyceae; order Oscillatoriales; family Microcoleaceae; genus Microcoleus; species Microcoleus sp. F4-D5. Next base: position 3,734 of record NZ_JAUBSX010000014.1, read on the forward strand.
TGAGATGCCGATGCTTTATATAATAGTTATAGGTGCGATAGGTTGCTAAGGGGTAGCCACTCAATAGTAACAAGCTCCAGCCTTTTGTCGGCCATGTTATTGCCAAGGCTAAGGCTGGCAAGACTAAGCCCCAAAACCAAGTGCTGCGCGTTTCTTTGACCCAATGGCGCTCTGGTTCGCTGCCGTGCATCCAGGAACCTTCGGCGTAGGCGTAACCCGCTCTTTGAGCCCGCTTCCACCACTGAACAAAACTGGTCATTTGCGCGTCGTGCAGGGTCATTTCTGCGTCTAAGCGAAGAATTTTCCAACCTTTTTGGCGAAGTCGCAAGCACAGTTCGGGTTCTTCGCCGGCTATTAGTGCGGGATTGAAACCTTCGACTTGCTGAAAAGCTGTGGCGCGCATCATGGAGTCGCCACCGCAGGCTTTGGTTTCGCCGATGGGGGTATCCCACTCGATGTCGCACAATTGGTTGTAAATGGTTGCTTTGGGGTATCGTTCGCGCCTCCGCCCGCATACTGCTGCTAAGTCGGGTTTGGCTGCGAGTTCGCTGTAGGCTCGATCGATCCATCCATCAACTACTTCGCAGTCACCGTCCACAAATTGGACAAATTCGATGTCTGGCGCTAGTTCCAGCAAGCGGGCAAAGCCTTCGTTTCTGGCGCGTGCTGCGGTAAACGGTATAGATAAGTCTAGTTCTACTGTATCGGCTCCGCTCGATCGGGCTAATTCCAAGCTACCGTCTGTTGAGCCAGAATCGACATAAACCACCAGAACTACTTGGACCTTCGCTGATAGCAAGCACGCCCGGAGGCGATCGCCTTCATTGCGTCCGATCGCCACCAATCCAACTTTGTGCAATTGAGACATAATCAATGCTATCTAATAATTTAAGTATTTTTGTCTTGAATTTGTTTGGTTGCAATCATCTTCGCCGGAATGCCAACGGCCGTTTGACCGGCAGGAATGTCTGATAAAACTACGGCGTTTGCTCCGATATTTACGTCGTCTCCCAGGTTTACTTTTCCGAGGATTTTTGCACCAGCGCCGACGTTAACCCGATCGCCCAATTGAGGAGATTCTAGCGGCTTGTCCAAGTAGCGATTTCCCAGGGTTACGCCTTGGCGGATAATGCAGTCGTCGCCGATCGTGCAATATCCGTGAATAATAATAGCACCTTGATGTTCGATCACCACGCGGCGACCGAGCTTTACAGTGTAAGGCAAATCTATGCCGTAGGTGTTGCGAACTTTTCGGTATAGCGATCGGTAAAGAATGCTCAAAGGAGCGCGAAGTAATTTCGGTTCAACTTGCATTCTCCATACACCAAAGCGCTGAACAGCTACCGCCCTAAATCCCGGCTTCGTCCAATCGCGACCGTGAGCGATCCAATCTTCTTGAATCTGTTGCCACAATCCTAGTGCAGGAGCTTCTACTTGATTTTCACTTATTAAGTCCGTCTGAGTTACCATAAGCTTTACTCAACACTCTATCTGATTTTAGCTGTTTGTTGATACAACAATAATCTGCTGTTTTTGAGATTTTCAATGTTGTCGGATGCACCGAGTTTATTTTATGAGGAATACCAAGCTTTTTGCTTTCTCAGGGAATGATTGACTGGCCATATTTAACACATTTGAGCGAGCTGATACTTGTTTGCAAAAATACTTTAAAAATTTTTCGATTCTTCTATCGAACCTCCTTTGAAAAATACACTATTGAGCAAGAAATCCTGGAGGTAGTTTGGCGGGTCGTTGTCTGGCTTGCCTTGTACGGCGCGGCGCACCCGGAACGCAGCAAAACCCGAAGCCCAGCACAGATCGGTTAAGGCGGCGTAGAGAAAGCCATAGTTTTTGATAAAGTAGCGGCGCCGGGAATCAAACCAATACTGGGGCATTCGCTTGCGGGCGGCTTTGGTGTCGGTGACGCCCGAGCTTTGACCGACTAAGTGGACAACGCGACTTTCAGGTACATACCAGCAACTCCAGCCAGCTTTGTTTGCTTGCAGGCAAAAGTCCATTTCTTCGCAGTACATGAAATAAGCTTCATCCATCAAGCCAACCTGTTCAAATACTTCGCGGCGGACGATCATGCTGGCTCCAGCCACCCAATCAGTTTGGCAGATTTCTTGAGAAATCGGAGGGACGGCGACCCTGTTTTTCAATAACTTCGACACAGGGCCAAGACGCCAGCCGAAATCGAGTTCGGTCAAAATGTTGTGAAACCGAAAAGCTGACTCTTGGGGCGTGCCGTCGGGGTTCTCTAAACGGCTGCCGGCGATTCCTGCTTCGGGATGAGAGTCCATGAAATCGACAAGAGCTTTCAATGCGCCGGGGCGAACTACAGTGTCTGGGTTGAGCAGCAGGAAGTAAGGGGGAGGATTGGCCGATTGCAGTACGGGACGGATCAAGGCATTGTTGCCGAAGGCGAAGCCGCCGTTGCGGTCTAGGGGCACGAAGGATGCCCATTCGCTCCAGCCTTCTGCGGCGATGGCGGAGGCAATGTCTGCGACTGAGGTATCGCCTGAAGCGTTGTCGGCAATTGCAACGCGGGTATTTGGGAGCGATCTAATTTCGCCGACTAAAGAGTGCAAGCAGTCGATTGTCAGGCGGGGCGTCCTGTAATTAACAATGACTACGAGTAAGGAGTACGGCTGACTAGACGCACTTGCATTCGACATAAGGGCAATACTCTTTATAAACTTTTTTAGCTCAGCTTGTGGTTTTTGACAAGTCTAGGGCGATCGCTATTTTTAGCTCCGCCTCCTACTTTAGCACCTGTAAAGGGACGTGCAGTAGATTGTGAAGTTTCGCATCAAAACTCTCAGCCCGGAGTCGAACACCCGGCCACGAAAGGCTCCGAGAGCAAGAGACAACAACTCAAATTGAAAGTTGCACTCCCCAAAGCCACGAGCTAAATTCAAACTTTGGATGACTGCAACATCTTCAATCAAAGCTGCCACCGTTGGCGGTGCATTTCTTGGTGCGTCATACTGTGAGCCTGCAGGAGAGATGCCTTGCCCATACTTTGAAGCTGAGGCAAGTTTTGCCCCGACCATTCGATCGAACCTGCTAAGGCTACAGGGTCGTTAGAATTAACTATTACACCAGTTTTATGGTTGTGGATGCGCCCAGTCCGTGAAGAAGCGTGGATAACGTGACCTCGTGCTTGTCGCTTTGTCAGTAAACTCTGCTGGTATTCCGATTGTGTGAATATAGTCAGACCGGCATTATTTACGCACCAGCGATTCACTATTTCCGATACGTAAGCGATGATTCTGTCTTTTATTTTTATGGTTGTGCCTGGTTCCAGACACCACGGTGCGGACTCGACTACGAGTACGTAAAATTTTCCCTGAATCAGGGCTATTGGTGTCACTAATCACCCCATAGGAATGGGCCAGCCTGCTACGCAACTATGTACAATAATCTGCTTTGCCGATCGCACCCCAAAGTTTAGCAACTGTCGCAGGCAGCGTCAATATTGCCTCGGCCTAGCTGTTTGGGGAGGGAAGGTCGATGAATTCAACGTTAGAAAACGATGGTTCGCGGGTGACGACAATTGCATTTCCTGGGGCTGTTTCTTGTTGGCAGGGACTTGCTAAGGTGAAGTTTTTAAGATATCTGAAGTGTTCCGTTAGGTCTTTTGCCCGCATCGGTTCGAGATACCTGTCACCTTTTTCATCGCAGGTGGAGCTGACATTAATCACCATCAAATAACGCTTGGTAATATGTTCTATAAATTATAAATCCTGTGTTTTTCCTAGTTGTTCTGAGTTGTTTGAATTAACTTGCATACGTGACATCATATTTATTGATTAAACGCTCGTCTATAATGAACTATAAATTGTCTGGCTCCAAAATTTGTGCGACCGCTCGCGCTGTCTGCCGTTCATTTATGTGGTATTATACCAATTTCCTAAAAGAGTGCTAAAGTTACTAGGTGTCCTTTTTGTGAATTAGTACCGAAATATAAGGAATAAAAATGTCAGTCCTGTGCCAAAATTGAAATTCGGGAAACAGAATCAGAACTGAAAGCTCTTCTGAGGAAAGAGAAAGATGCGACTCGCCACGAAAAACTGCAAGTCCTGTATTGGCTCAAGACCCAAACGGTAAAAACCGTATTATCGGCTGCTGTGCAGCGCGCGGGAAGCATCGTAGCACAATACAAAAATGGTTGTCTAGCTACCCTTGCGGGGGGAATAGAAGAATTATTATTTCAGAAACCCCGTTCACGAAGACTAAGAATAATGAATCCTGAAATTGTAGAGAGATTATCAAATCAATTGCAAGAGCCAGAAGGATTCAGTAGCTACAAAGAAGTACATCAATGGTTGACAAGCTGCTGTGAAGTAAAAGTGGCATATCGGACAGTACATAAGCGGGCAACATATAGGCGATGGAGGAAAATTCAAAGTCCCGCATCCCCTGAGTGAAAAACAGAAAAGTTGCGGGCAGTAGAAGAATTTAAAAAAAACTGTCATCTCTAATTAAAAGCAGTATGAGCAAGAGTGAGAGCTTTTTTAAAACAGTGGAAACAAGTGCGATTTTGTAGTAAAAATGAAAGTGAAATGGTTGCATACAATTCAAATAAGCAAGTTAGCTGGTATCGGAAGAAGACCGCAAGAAAAAGTGCAAGTTAATTTTATTTATTTGTGGTTATATGTCGCACTAGAGCCGCTAACAGGAGAGGGATTTTTTTACGATTTTACACATCTAGATACAGTTTGGTTTGAGAAATTAGTAGAGCTATTTGTCAGTAAGTATCCTCTCTCTGGATTTACATATAAAACAAGTAGATAATGTCGGTTTTCATAACTCTTTAAATCTGATTACCTCTCTTAATGTGATTTTATTGTTTCAACTTGCCTACAGCCCGGAAGTAAACCCAATAGCCAAACTCTGGGGCAGATAAAATAACAATTGAAATGGTTGAGATTTGAACAAATAGAAGAGTTGAGAGCTACGCTGCAAAAAGAGTTAAAAAAGTAGACGTTGGAAGTCATTGCTTCTTTAACGGGATGTCAATTTATTTTAGAAACCATATCTGTAGAACGACTTTAGGAAACTGATACTAACTAAATTTATCTAGATTTTTGTCGTAATTTACAAATCTTAAAGTTTATATTGCCTGTAGGCTTGACTTGCGGCTCGGTGCAGCAGCGAATGCCGGTAAACTAACGCATTCATATCGTCGGAATAGCCACCGCCAATCACGCAGGCAACGGGATAGCCACCAGCCAAACACGCCATCAAAACTTGCATTTCCCGGCGAAATAACCCCGTATCAGTTAAAGCTAATTTTCCCAGTTTGTCGCCGTGATGAGGGTCTACTCCGGCATCGTACAAAACTAAATCAGGCTTGACATTTGAAAGCAAATCTGGTAAAAAATTATCCAATGTTTGTAAATATTCGTCGTCCTCCATGCCGACAGGTAAAGATACATCTAAATCGCCCTTTTGTTTAGTGCCGGGAAAATTGACTTCGCAGTGCATCGAGAAAGTAAAAACGCTGCTGTCATCTTGGAAAATTACTGCGGTTCCGTCTCCTTGATGTACATCTAAATCGACAATTAAAACTTTGCGAACTAAACCCAATTGTTGGAGGACGCGGGAGGCGATCGCCAAATCATTAAAAATACAAAAACCAGACCCAAAAGCAGGGAAGGCATGATGAGTTCCGCCTGCTGTATTGCAAGCCAAACCGCACTCTAAGGCGAGCTTTGCAGTTAGTACCGTCCCTGCAACAGCAGTGCAAGTGCGGTTAGCCAGGGCCAAACTCCAAGGCAGACCAACTCGCCTCAGAGCTTTGTTCTCAAGCGTGCCGTTGCAGTAAGCTTGAACGTAGTGTTGGTCGTGGACTAATTCAATCCATTCTTGAGGGGGAAGTTCGGGAGCGTGAAATTGCGATTTATCTGCTACCCCGTCCGCCAGCAGCATCTGGTAAAGCATCCGGAACTTTGCCATCGGGAAGCGGTGATCCGGCGGCAGGGGTGCAACGTAATTTTCGTGGTAGATAATTGGTAAGTCCATTAAAATTATTGTATAACAAATGAATCTTCCATTGAAAGCCTGCAATTTCAAATTTAAAGTCGCTGGAGAACCTGTATATGCAACAACTAAAAACAGTCTGGCAGTCCGGCAGCACCGACCCCGAAAATGCTGACAATCTCGATAATATCAGTCAGTGGTGGGGAAACCTCAACGGCAAAGAAATTAGCTGGGTAGAGCGACTGATTCCGCAAATCGGCGGTCTGAGCGAAATTCACTGGCCCCCCCAGCGTTTTGACGAAACATTTGTGATAGTCAATCCCCAAATTCGTGAGGATACTCTCTATTGGTACAAACGCGGTTCTCCTGTCCAACGTCACAACACTGTTCAAAAATTAGAACTAGACAACTTGCAACAGCACTTGTACATCTATCCTCAGTTAGAATCGGAACTTGTAATTCGCATAGGAAGTGTCAACGTCAAATATCAAACACTTGAATTAAACAATCCAGAAATCGCCTTAGGAGAAGATAATATTCTTCTGCTGTGGGAGGCTGACCAAGAACTAGAAATTAAAATTAACTTCAGCAATGAAAATATTGCTAAGCTTAAGGAATTGCTGGGTTAGAAAATACTGCAAAAAGAGTTGAGACGGCAGGCTTTGGGTGCGGGATGAGCGATCTATACTCTTAGTTACCTATAAAGATATTAAGACTTATGCGCGGGTGCGTCAAAACCAGATTTTTTTCACGAAAAGATGCGTTGCAGCCCGGGGCAACAGTAAACAACTCGGTGGTCGATCGCAGCCAAAGCCCAGTTTATTCGCCTTGGGGCGCGTCCAGGTGCATATTTCTGCTAAAACCCTTTGAAGGTAGCAGCAGAATGTCAAGAAGCTTGCGTTATCCTCCTGGGACTTTTAATGCTAAAGTCAAGCACAAAACTGTCTCGGGTGCATCAACCGGGTTGTACGAAAATACTTCGTCGCAGCCTTGGAACAGAGGTAAAAAATCCGGTTTCTTTGGTCGGGATTGCCTAAGTCATGATATTTTTTGGCAAACTTAATTTTTACAGCAAATCCGGGGATTTTTTACAGTCATAAAATATGGCTAACAGCGGTTAATTTGAGTTGCTAACTTAAGATAAGCATCAAAAAAAAATGAATAGAAGGTGCGTTATTCGCGAGCTAATACCTTAAATTAATCCTCTTTTTGCGTAAGTTAAAAAAGTTGGATGAATAAGTTTTGCTGGAATACAAGTGCTAGATTTATTAAACCATTGATCGCTGCTAACACTAGAAAATTGAGAATGGCAATACAAAAGATGGTGATCGAAAAAGAAAATATTCACATTTTAATTATTGATAACCAGCCCAACCACCTCCGGTTTCTATCAAATATCTTGACGAAAGAAGGGTATAAGGTTCAGCGGGCAATTTCGGGAGAAATGGCGGTAAATGCTAAGTTTACTGTTCTCCCCGATTTGATTTTGCTAGATATTGCCATGCCCAAAATGAACGGCTACGAAGTCTGTGAAAGACTGAAAGCTAACAAAAAGACTCGGGAAATTCCGGTAATTTTCTTAAGCATCTTTAATGAAACTTTTCACAAAGTCAGAGCTTTTGAAGTCGGTGGTGTTGACTACATTACTAAACCTTTTCAAGTAGAAGAAGTTTTAGTGCGTATCGAAAGTCAATTGACTATCCAACAGCTATCGAAACAATTAAAACAGCAGAATACCCAACTGCAACGAGAGGTAGAATTTCGCAAGCAGACAGAAAAAGCACTCCGGGAAAGCAAAGAGCAGTTGCAAAAATTAGCGCTAAATATACCAGGAGTTATTTATCAATTTGTGAAGAGTTCAGAGGGGAGCTTTCAATTTGAATATATTAGTTATGCTTGTCGGGATATTTACGAATTAGAGAGTGAGGATATTTTGAAAAGTCCTGAGTTGTGCTTCGATCAAAATCATCCGGATGACCAACACTATCTGGTAAAACAAATTGCTATTAGCGCTAAAACTTTAGAACCTTTTGCCTTTGAATGGCGGATTGTTACACCGTCGGGGAAACTCAAATGGCTGCAATCTAATTCTCGACCAGAAATGCGCAATAATGGCGATATTGTTTGGTATGGCGTACTTTTTGATATCAGCGATCGCAAGCAAGCAGAAATAGAAATGATAGGAGCTAAGGCTGCTTTAGAACGGCAAGTGCAGCGAGAACTGCTGATTGCAAAAATAACTCAAGAAATTCGATCGAGCTTGCAGCCAGAACAAATATTTCAAATAGCTGCAACTCAAATCGGTTTGGCATTCTGCGTCAATCGCTGTTTGATTCATACTTACGTTACTACCCCCCAAGTCGATATACCTCTGGCGGCCGAGTATCGCGAACCCGAGTGCGAATCTATTCGGAACGTACCCATTCCAATTTGGGGCAATCCTCACGTCGTACAAATGATGATACAAGATCTGGCGATCGCCTCCAACAATGTTTATTCAGACCCTCTTTTGCAAGCTGTTCAACCACTTTGCCACAAGGTTGGGTTGAAATCGATGCTGGCAATTCGCACTTCCTACCAAGGCAGGGCAAACGGCGCTATCTGCTTGCACCAGTGCGATCGCTACCGGGAATGGACGTGCGATGAAATCGACTTGTTAGAAGCTGTGGCGGCTCAAGTAGGAATTGCGATCGCTCAAGCTAAACTGATCGATCGAGAAAAAAACCGGCTGGTGCAGCTCGATCGGCAAAATAAACTGCTGCAAGCAGAAATTCGCACCCGCATCTGCGCTGAGCAAGCTCTGCAAGAATCTGAAGCAGAATTACGGGCTATTTTTGCCGCCATGACTGACACAGTTTTAGTGAGAAATGCAGAAGGGCGCTGCATCAAAATCGCCCCGACAGCAACGGCAAATTTGGTGAAACCTCCAAGCGAAATGATTAACAGAACTGCTCACGAAGTCTTGCCGGAACCTGTGGCAGATTTGGTATTAAATGCCATCCAACAAGTTCTGAAAACGAAGCAAAGTATCAATGTTGAATATAGCTTTACAGTTGGAGATCGCGAAGTTTGCCTCGACGCTAAAGTTTCTCCGCTTTCTCCAGAATCAGTGATTATCGTAGCGCGAGATATTAGCGACCGCAAACAAACAGAATCTGCACTCCGAGAAAGCCAGCACTTCATTCAGGCGATCGCCGATTCCAATCCTAACCTATTGTACGTTTACGATTTAATTGAACAGCGCAATGTCTACAGCAACCGACAAATTGCGGCCATACTAGGGTACAGCGCCCAAGAAATACAAGATATGGGCACAGAAATGACGCCAACGCTGCTCAACCCGGACGATTTGCCGGAGTATTTTCAAAGCGTCCAAAAAGTGGAGCGAGCCAAAGACGGCGATGTCATTGAATGTCAATACCGGATGAGGCACAAAAACGGTGAATGGCGCTGGATGCACAGTTGGGATACAGTATTTCTCAGAACAAGTGATGGTAAACCCAAACAAGTTCTCGGCACCGCTAATGACATCACAGACCGCAAATTAGCCGAAGAGAAACTGCTAGCATCGCAGCAAAGAATCTCATTTTTATTGCAGCAAACACCGATCGCAGTTATCGAGTTAAACCTCAATTTAGAAATTATCACTTGGAATCCCGCGGCCGTTGCTATTTTTGGCTACAGTGAGCAAGAAGCGAAAGGGAGAGTCGCCTCCGATTTGATCGTACCTGAAAGCTACCACGAGCAAGTATCTGAGATTTTCAATCACGGCTGGAACGCCAAATCCAGCGTCACTTCCAAAAATCTGACCAAAGACGGCAGAATTATCATCTGCGAGTGGTACAATACTCAGCTAATTGATGATAACGGTACAGCGATCGGCATTGCTTTAATGGCTCTAGATATTACCGAACGCAAGCAAGCAGAAACCGAACTGCAAGAAAGTGCTTTACGACAAAGAGCGATCGCCCGCATCATTGAAAGAATGCGGCAGACTTTAGATATCCGAGAAATTTTTCACGCCACAACCCGAGAATTGCGCGAAACCATGAAGTGCGATCGAGTCGCCATTTACCGTTTCAATCCAGACTGGAGCGGCGAATTTGTAGCCGAATCCCTTGACCGCAAGTGGGTTTCTTTCATCCAATCACAAGAGAGCGATTCTAAGCTTACTGAAGACACTTTAGATAGCGAAGTTTGCGTCGTCCAAAAGTTATATAGCACTTCACAAGAAGTCCACGATACCTATTTGCAAGAAACCCAAGGCGGAGCCTACAGCCGAGGTATAACTTACCTTTGTGTTCCAGACATTTACAAGCAAGGCTTTGATAATTGTTACATCGAATTGCTAGAAAAATTTCAAGCTAAGTCCTACATTATTGTGCCAATCTTCTGCGGCAAAAAGCTCTGGGGGCTACTAGCATCCTATCAAAATTCAGCTCCCCGCCAGTGGAGCGAATCTGAAATCAACGTTGCAGTTGATGTAGGCACTCAGCTAGGAGTAGCATTGCAGCAAGCCGAATTGTTCGCCCGGACTCAAAGGCAGTCAATGGAACTGATTAAAGCCAAAGAAAACGCCGAAGTTGCTAACCGCGCCAAAAGTCAATTTCTCGCTTCCATGAGCCACGAACTCCGCACGCCTCTCAACGCGATACTCGGTTTTTCCCAAGTAATGGCTCGCAACAGTTCCATAACAGAAGAACAAAAAGAATACATAAAAATTATCAACCGCAGCGGCGAACATTTGCTCGATCTCATCAATGATGTTTTGTCCATGTCTAAAATAGAAGCAGGTCAAATTACCCTCAATAAAAGCCGCTTCAACCTATACAACCTTCTCAACAGCCTCAAAGAAATGCTGCAACTAAAAGCCAACTCAAAAGGCTTGCACCTAATCTTTGAACCTACTGGCGATTTGCCGCTTTATATTCAAACAGACGAAGCTAAATTGCGGCAAGTTTTAATTAACCTACTCGGGAATGCCATTAAATTCACTCAAAAAGGAACAGTTACTTTACGTGTCAGCAGCCAAGTAGAAAAGAACACCACAGTCGTCGAAAAAAACTCCCAATTATATTTTGAAATTATCGACACAGGCCCCGGCATTTCTCCGTCGGAAATTTCCACATTATTCAAGCCCTTCGTTCAAACCGAAACCGGTCTGAAATCAATGCAGGGAACTGGTCTCGGATTGCCGATCAGTCAACAGTTTGTCCGGATTATGGGAGGTGATATTGCTGTTAAAAGTCAACTCGATCGAGGCACAACTTTCACCTTTAATATCCAGGTTAACTTAGCAACAGAAAGCGACGAACAAGAAAAAACAGCGGTCAAACAAGTTATTGGTTTAGAAGCGGGGCAACAAACTTATCGGATATTAATAGTTGAAGATGTAGCGGAAAATCGCCAACTGCTGGTTCAGCTCCTCGTACCGCTGGGATTTGAAGTCCGCGAAGCAACTAACGGTCAAGAAGGAATTGCTTTGCATTCAACTTGGAAGCCGCACCTGATCTTAATGGATATGCTAATGCCAGTGATGGACGGGTACGAAGCGACAAGACAGATCAAGCAAACTCCAGAAGGTCAACAAACAATAATTATTGCTCTGACTGCCAGTGCCTTTGACGAGCAGCGGCAGATGATTTTGTCTGCTGGTTGTAACGATTTGATTTGTAAACCATTTCGGGAAGATATACTCTTTAAAAAGATAGCGGATCATCTGAACGTGCGTTATATTTATCAGGAAGAAAACTCATCTACTTCTTTTTCAGCACCGACACTGCTCCAAAGTTTGACTACCGAGGATTTGAGTGTAATGCCCACAGACTGGGTGGTAGAATTGTACCGAGCAGCACTTTGCGTTGACGACAAGCGTATCCTCGAACTGATCGAGGAAATTCCCGAAACTGAGGCAAATCTCGCTAAGACTTTAACAGATTTAGTCGATAATTTTCGGATAGATATCATTATCGATTTAACTCAATTATATTATGATGAACGACCATCCATTACCAGCAACTCCGAGAGACATTCTGATTGTTGATGATATGCCGGACAACTTGCGGCTGTTAGCCACTATGCTGACAGCTTACGGCTATCAAGTCAGGAAAGCTATTAACGGACAACTGGCTCTGCAAGGGGCGCAAATATCTCCTCCGGATCTAATTTTACTAGATATTAATATGCCGAAAATGAACGGGTATGAAGTTTGTGAGAATTTAAAGTTAAGTGAAAAAACTAAAGATATTCCGATAATTTTTATTAGCGCGCTAGATGACGTGCTGGAAAAAGTTAAAGCTTTTCAAGTAGGAGGAGTAGATTATATTACTAAGCCGTTTCAAGTAGAAGAAGTCTTGGCCCGCGTCGAAAACCAACTTTCCCTTCGTTCGCTGCAATCGAAACTGCAACAGCAAGCTAGAGAACTGCACGATCGCAATTCTAGATTGCAGGAAGAAATCGCAGAACGGCAGCGGGCTGAAGAATCAATCCGGTTTTTGCTGGAAACTACGCGGGCGATCGGCGAAGCTGTAGATTTCCACTCAGCTTTAGAAGTAATTCTGCACCAAGTTGGCGAAACAATCGGATGGGATGTAGGAGAAGCTTGGATTCCCGATGCAGAAGGAACTGTCCTGCAATCTGCCCGGGGCTGGTATGCTAGCAACCCCAGCATGGAATCGTTCCGCCGCCAAAGCGAACAACTGACATTTGCCAGGAATATAGGGCTGCCGGGACGAGTTTGGACATCCAAGCAACCGGAATGGGTAGAAGATATTTCCCGGGGCTACCCGCATTTTCTCAGAAGTAAAATAGCACTAGAACTCGGATTCAAAGCGGGTTTTGGGATACCGATTTTGGTAGGCGATGAAGTATTAGCAGTGCTAGTTTTCTTTAAAATTTCATCTTGCCGTAAAGACGCGCAATTTATAGACGTTTTTAATGCTGTCGGCACTCAATTAGGTTCTTTAATTCAGCGCAAACAAGCAGAAGAATTGCTGCGTATTGCTGAAGAAAGATATCACAGTATTGTAGAAAATGCGATGGAAGGCATTTTTCAAAGCACGCCTTTAGGAGGCTATATCAGCGCTAATCCAGCCTTGGCAAAATTGTACGGTTATGACTCGCCAGAAGAACTGATGTCCTGCATTAAAAATATTTCTCAGCAACTGTACGTTAACCCGGAACGCCGCCTCGAATTCGTGGCTGCTATGGAGGCTGAAAATGCTGTTTTGGGCTTTGAATCTATGGTATATCGCAAAGATGGGCGTCGGATTTGGGTGTCAGAAAATGTTCGGGCTGTTCGAGATTCAAAAGGTGAGCTACTCTACTATGAGGGTACTGTTTCTGACATTACAGAGCGGAAATTAGCGCAAGAAGCGCTAAAAGTTCAACAAGAACAAAGCGAGAAGTTGCTGTTAAATATTTTACCTAAACCAATAGCCGAACGCTTGAAGGCGGAGCAAACTACAATTGCTGACAGTTTTGCCGAAGTAAGTGTTCTATTTGCAGATATTGTTGGCTTTACTGAGCTCTCGGCGAGAATGTCTCCCACTGAGTTGGTAAAGCGCTTGAACGTGATTTTTTCCCACTTCGACCAGTTAGCTGAAAAGTACGGTGTGGAGAAAATAAAGACTATTGGCGATGCTTACATGGTAGTTGGGGGATTGCCGACGCCCAGAGATGACCACGCCGAGGCGATCGCCCAAATGGCCCTGGGAATGCAGGCAAAAATAGCAAAATTGTCCGCCGAGACAGGGGAAAAACTGGCAATTCGCGTCGGCATCAATTCCGGGCCGGTAGTTGCGGGAGTAATTGGTGTGAGCAAGTTCACCTATGATTTGTGGGGAGATACGGTGAATGTAGCAGCGAGGATGGAAGCTACGGGTTTTGCAGGCAGCATTCAAGTTACTGATGTTACTTATAAGCTTTTGAAAAATAAGTATCTGTTTGAGAAGCGAGGCGTGATTCCAGTAAAAGGTAAGGGGGATATGATGACTTATTGGTTGCTACAAAACAAGTAAAATTTGGAAATTGGGATTTTGAAGGAAGAAGGAAGTATGTTTATTTATTTAACCTGATATCTCGCACCCTTATCAAGAGTTGAATGTTCTTGTGGGGCGTTGCTCCGACGCCGCCGAGAGAGGGATTGTGCTAGTATGATGAAATAAGTTAACGAAAATTTACATTAAGAGTCGTGACAGCACAACAGCTAGTATCTGCAACGAGTTTTGAAAAGCTAATTTGGACTTGGAAAGGTCACAAAATCCAATATACCGTCCAAGGAACCGGTCGCCCTCTGATCTTGATTCACGGATTTGGGGCTTCGATCGGACATTGGCGGCAAAATATCCCCGCACTCGCGGCAGGCGGTTATCGCGTATTTGCTGTGGACTTGCTGGGATTCGGCGCTTCCGCCAAACCGGCCCTCGATTACACTCTGGAACTGTGGGAAGAATTGCTGACAGATTTCTGGGCTGATCTGGTACAGGAACCGGCTGTATTTGTCGGGAATTCGATCGGCGCTTTGCTGAGTTTGATGGTAGTCGCCAACCATCCAGAAATATCAGCAGGCGCAGTCTTAATCAACTGTGCCGGCGGGCTCAACCACCGGCCCGACGAACTGAATTTCCCGCTGCGAGTAGTGATGGCGACTTTTACTAAATTAGTTCGATCGCCCCTGATCGGCCCGTTTGTCTTCAACAACATCCGCCAAAAACACCGCATCCGCAACACCCTGCGCCAAGTCTACAGAAACCCCGAAGCCATCACCGACGAACTCGTAGAACTCCTCCACGCCCCCTCCTGCGATCCCGGAGCTCAACAGGTGTTTGCGTCGATTCTCACGGCCCCAGCAGGCCCCCAACCGTCAGAACTGCTGCCCAAAGTCGATCGTCCGTTATTGGTACTTTGGGGCGCAGACGACCCCTGGACGCCAATCGCCGGCAGCCAAATTTATCAACAATTGGCCGCCAACGGTAAACCAGTGAAATTTGTGTCAATTCCCAACACGGGCCACTGTCCCCACGACGAGCGGCCGAGTGAAGTCAACGCTCTGATTTTGGACTGGCTGCTGGAATTGAAGTAAAATTTTTCTGCTCGCTCCAACCCTTGGGCGATCCATCAAAACTCTTACATTGCAAAGGTTCTGCCTCGCTCCACCGCACCGCCACCCAGGCTGCTGCCGACTCAAAAAACAATTTTTATAAAAAGTATTGACACGCTTGTCCTAGTCAGCTATATTGATGGACGTGTGAGGAGCGAACCAGTAAGAGCACCGAGACGAAACACGGCCAGTCGTCGGTGCTCTTTCTGTTGGAACCCATTTTCAAGAGTTTGAAATTATCTATAAATTGACATCAAGAATATCTTTAAGCCCGCCCCGCTTTCTTGATTTCTTCCTTGGCGTTCTTAGCGTCTTCGCGATTCGTTAAATAAATATTCCGATGTTGCATTGCAAACACAGTAATTAACTGGACTTAATCTCAACACATCAGAAAGTCTGGATTTTTTTACAATCAAAACTTGATTGCATAGAACTCAAAACTACACAGTTATATAATAACTTCAAGATTGTCGCTGGGTCGGGGCGGGTCGATCGAGATTTTTTCAAATGCCGGCAAACCCGCCCCTGCGGTATTGGTGTAAAAATATTAACGATCGCTCAAAACAAATTGTTCGATCGCAGCCGCCACCCCGTCTTCCTCAACATCCGGTGCCACCCAATCAGCAGCAGCCTTCACCGCATCAGGAGCATTGCCCATCGCCACGCCCACACCCGCGTAGGCAATCATTTCTAGATCGTTAAAATTGTCGCCGATCGCCATCACATTCGCCGCCTGCAAACCCAAAAGTTCCTCCGCTAAATACTGCACGGCATCTCCCTTGTTTGCCAAAGGATGCGTAACTTCAAAAAAAGTAGCAACAGATCGAGTCAAATAAAGCTCCGCAGGCGTGTAGCGCTTCCTCATACTGCTGAGCAAGCCGTCGAGTACCCCCGGATTCTGGCACAAAGCCAAAACTTTCGTCGGTTCCCCCGGAATATCTCGCCGCAAATCCTCAATCACATTTGGTTCAATGCCCGCTCGTTCGGCATAAATTCGGGTAGCTGCAGTAATTTCGGGCACGTAAAGTTGGTCGTCAATGTAGAAATGGATCGAAAGGAGCGATCGCAAATGCGCTTCTTCAAAATAATCTAACAGTTGCAGAGCAGTTTGTTTCGACAGCGGCAAGTGCCGCAGCCGCTTTTGAGTAGCCCGATCTTGAATCCAGGCGCCCTGGTAGCAAATCAGCGGCAAAGTGGAACCGATGTCGCGGTGAAAACGCAAAGCTGAGCGGTACATCCTGCCCGTAGCGACGGCCACTTTCACTCCCCGCGACGAGGCCGCCAAAATTGCCTGCTTGACGGGTTCTCGGATGGTATTTGACAAACCTGCGATCGTGCCGTCTATATCCACTACCAGCAATTGAATGTCTGCGGTGCCAAAAGCGCGATCGGTCGCCTTAGCTGGATTTGAGGCAGTTATGTTCTGCATGATTGTTTTTAGATTTTAGCTGTTGAGTTGCACGCACCAGTTTATTTTGGCACTGGCGCGATAGCAAAGTGCGACTTCTGATTTTTTGAAGACTAAAATATAGATAAATAAATAAGCGTCAAAAAAAGTATCTAGGAGGAGCATTTAGAGACTGGTTTAGCTCAGCTATACAATAGCAGCCCTTGTACTACCGTAAAAACCACCCTCGACCTGCGATCTGTATTTCCACTTACTGAATAATACCAGTTACAAAAACAATGCAACTGTAGGCAGTATCCAAAGCTTTATATCATCAATCATTCCCAATCTCAAATCTAAACTCGTATAACCGCACTTTTCTAATCACCCCAAACAGCATGATTACCATTCCGGGATACCGCATTGACGGAGAACTTTATACAAACTCTCACACAGTTATTTATAGAGGGATACAGCTTGAAGAACAAAAACCCGTTATCCTCAAAACTCTCACGTCGCCATACCCTAACCCAGCGCAAATAGCTCAACTATTGCACGAAGCAGAAATTCTTAAAAATTTGAATTTGCCAGGAATAGTCAAGCTTTACAAGTTAGAACAATACAATCACTTTCCTGTTTTAATTTTAGAAGATTTTGGCGGCATTTCCCTAAAAAAAATTCTCAGTAACAACCAGTTAGAGTTACAGCAATTTCTGCAAATTGGCATAAAACTAGCAGAAACTATCGGCCAACTCCACGAAAACCAGATCATTCACAAAGATATTAAACCGAGCAATATTATTGTGAATATCGAGACGGGGGATGTCAAGATTGCTGATTTTGCGATCGCCTCCCTGCTACCACGCGAAAGCCCCACCCTCAGCCATCCTCCTTTACTCGAAGGCACCCTCGCCTATATGTCTCCTGAACAAACGGGACGCATGAATCGGGCGATCGACTACCGCACCGACTTTTATTCTTTAGGCGTCACCTTTTATGAGATGCTCTGCGGTGAATTGCCTTTTAAGGCGATCGATCCGATGGAATTAGTCCACTGCCATATTGCCAAAACGCCACTTTCTCCTTGTGACAGCAGAAAACAAAAAGTAGAAAGCAGAACCATCGAAGGCAGAATCAATCAAGCAGAAACCGAGGAGATTCCTCAAGTCATTTCCGATCTGGTCATGAAACTCTTAGCAAAAACCGCCGAAGACAGGTATCAAAGTGCTTTCGGACTTTTGTACGATTTAGAAAGTTGTCTGGCTCAACTGCAAACAACAGGCGAAATTTGCCACATAACCCTCGGCGAGCAAGATCGGTCAAGTCACCTGCAAATTTCCCCAAAATTTTACGGGCGAGAAGCAGAAGTTAATATGGTTCTCAGTACCTTCGATCGGATGAGGCGGGGCAATACAGAAGTTGTGCTGATTTCCGGTTCAGCAGGTCTGGGCAAATCGTGGTTAGTATATGAAATTTACAAGCCGATTCGGCGGGAAAACGGGTATTTTATTGACAGCAAATTTGAGCAATTTAAGCGTGATATTCCCTACGCTTTTTTCCTAGAAGCTTTTCGAGATTTGTTGCGGCAAATTTGCACCGAAAATGCCGCCCAAGTCACTGTTTGGAAACAAAAAATTTTAAATGCTATCGGCGGAAACTGTCAATTAATTATTGAAGTTATTCCCGAACTTGAACTGATTGTCGGTCCGCAGCCTCCCGTGCCAGATTTAGGAACAAATGAATCTCAAAATCGCTTTAATTTAGTATTTCAAAACTTCATCCGCATCTTTACTCAAAAAGAACACCCCCTGGTCATTTTCCTCGACGACTTCCAGTGGATCGATTCAGCATCTCTCAAGTTAATACAACTGCTAGCAACTGACCTGAAAACTCAATATTTATTAATAATTGGAGCTTATAGAGAAGAGGAAGTAGATGCTAATCATCCCGTAATGCTGACCGCCGAAGCAATTAGAAAAGCAGGTGGCACTGTGAGCGCGATCGCCCTTCTGCCCTTAGATATTAGCAGCGTCAACCAATTCATTGCTGATACTCTCAACTGCTCACCAGAAAAGACCCTAACTTTAGCAGAATTGCTTTTTCATAAGACCGGAGGAAATCCATTTTTTTTAACTCAATTACTAAAATCTCTATACTCAAAAAAATTATTACAGTTTAAATTGATACCAGCCGCTAATTTAGACGATCTAGCTGAAAATAACATTTCTGATTTAGCCCAACAAATCCCAGAGCGAATTGTGAAAAAATGGCAAATCACAGGCGAGTGGCAGTGGGATATCCAACAAATACAAGAAATGGGAATAACTGACAATGTTGTAGAATTAATGATAGACAACATTCAGAAACTTTCAGATAATACGCAGGAAATACTCAAATTAGCCGCTTGTATCGGCAACAAATTTGCTTTAGAAATTCTCTCGACAATCGCCGAAAAACCTCTGGCGTCCGCAGCAACAGACCTCGGGGAGGCACTTCATTCCGGTCTGCTTTTGCCCGTGAATAACGCCTACAAAATTCCGATCGCACTAGCAGCAAGCACAGAAGTAACAGACACAATATCTAGAGATTTTACAGATGAATTGTCCCTACCAGTTGCTGATGCTGCTAAGGCGACTTACAAATTTTTGCACGAACGAGTGCAGCAAGCAGCTTATGCTTTAATATCAGATTGTCAAAAACAAGAAACCCATCTCAAAATCGGCAGATTTTTGCTAAAAAACGCGCCTCCAGAGCAATTAGAATATCATATTTTTGATATTGTCAATCAACTAAATTTCGCGAAAACAATCCTTAGCAGCGAATTAGAAAAGTTTCAATTATGTCAATTAAATTTAATTGCAGGCCGCAAAGCAAAAGCAAGTGCAGCTTACGAACTCGCCCTCAAATATTTAACTGTGGGTATTGAACTGCTGCCCCCGGAAAGTTGGCAAACTGACTACGACTTGACTCTTGCACTCTACGAGTCAGCGGCAGAAGCAGCTTACCTCAATACCGAGTTTGAATCAATGGAAAAATTGGCCCAAGTTGTCCTGCAATACGCCAAAAATGAACTAGACACAATCAAAGTTTTTGAAATCAGAATCATAGCTTGTGCGATGCAAACCAAACTCCAAGAATCGGTAAAAATTGGTCGGGAAGCACTAAAAATGTTAGGAATAAACTTTCCACAATCGCCGATTCCCCTCCACATTCAGCAAGCACTTGCTAAAACCACAGCTTATTTAACCAGAATAAAAATAGAAGATTTAATTAATTTGCCCGCCATGACAAATCCGCACAAATTAGCAATTATGCGCGTGCTTTCCAGTATGTTTTCAGCTACGTTTATAGTTGAACCTGTGCTGCTGCCGCTAATTGTGTGCGAGCAAGTTAATTTATCTATCAACTACGGAAATTCTGCTTTTTCTGCATTCGGCTACGCTAATTATGGAGCAGTTTTAAAAGCAATAGTTAGAGATATTGAATCCGGCGAACGCTTCGGTCAATTAGCTTTAAATTTGATCGATAGATTAAATGTTTTGGAATTCAAAAGCAAAACACTTAATTTAGTAGCATTCATTTTGATGAACGGCAAGCATCACGTTAAAGACTCTTTACCATTGTTAGACGAAGCCTATCAAAGCGCGCTAGAAAATGGAGATTTAGAATGTGTCGGATATTCGGCAGTAAATATTTGTCAGTCTTTGTATTTCATCGGTCAAGAATTGCCCCAACTGGAACGAAAAATGGTAAGTTACAATCATTTGCTGTTTCAACTCAAGCAAGAAACTGTGTTGACTTGGAATCAAATATATCGGCAAACTGTTTTGCAATTGATGGGAAAATTGGAAAGTCCCGACCATGTATTAGGTGAAGTTTACAGCGAAGAAACATTGTTGTCGCTGCTGTTGAAAGCTAACGATAGAGTGGGACTCCAGCACTTTTATTTGCAGCAATTAATACGAGCGTATTTATTTGCAGATATCGACCTAGCGCTAGAAAATGCAGCCAAAGCCGAAGTTTATTTAGACGGATTTTCAGGCTTTATTAATGTTTCTGAATACCAGTTTTACGATTCTCTAGCCCGGCTAGCAGCATATCCATCTGCAACAAACGATGAACAAGAAGAACATCTTTTTTACGCAACCAGTAACAGGAAAAAGCTGCAAAAAAAAGCGCTTTCTGCCCCGATGAACCTTCAGCACAAATGCGACTTAATTACTGCCGAAAAAGCACGAGTTTTGGGCAATATTGTGAGAGCAATGGAATATTACGATCGTGCAATTGAAGGAGCACAACAAAACGGATACATCCACGTACAAGCACTAGCTGGAGAATTGGCAGGAGCATTTTATTTATCCATAGGACGAGAAAAAATTGCTAAAACTTACTTAACAGAAGCGCGTTATTGCTACCAGCGCTGGGGAGCAACAGCCAAAGTAGCGCATTTAGAATCAAAATACTCGCAGTTGCTAAATTCAGCCTCAATTTCAACTAATATCGAAACTCACAAATCTACCAGCAGCGCTTCTACTACGAGCGACAGTGCCGGCGTGCTAGACTTGACCACAGCAGTTAAAGCATCGCAAACCTTAGCCGGGGAAATAGTTCTAGACAAACTGCTCGCAAAAATGATGAAAATTGTTATTGAAAATGCCGGGGGTCAAAGAGGATTTTTAATACTAGAAAAAGACGGTCAATGGGTGATTGAAGCATCAGGCTCTGTAGATGTCGAGCGCTTCAGTGTCATGCAATCAATTCCTATAGATTTTGTAGAAGAGGATGGAGAACTAAATTTACTGGCAGTTGCCGTCGTCAACTACGTCGCCCGTACCCAGGAAAGTATAGTTTTAAACGATGCCACCCGCGAAGGACAATTTACTCGGACACCCTATATAATGGCCGTTCAACCTAAATCAATTCTTTGCACTCCTTTAATCAACCAAGGCCAACTGACCGGCATTCTATATTTAGAAAACAATCTGACTACAGGCGCTTTTACGCCAGACAGATTAGAAATGTTAAAACTGCTGTCTTCTCAAATTTCTATCTCCATCATAAACGCCCAACTTTACGCCAACTTGCAGGAATTTAATCACAACCTCGAAGAGTTAGTACAGCAGCGTACCTCCGAACTGTCCCAAACTTTAGAAGACCTAAAATTAGCCCAAAATAAACTTGTAGAATCGGAAAAAATGGCAGCCTTGGGAGGGTTGGTTGCAGGTGTTGCGCATGAAATCAATACTCCCATCGGCATCGGCATCACCGCGGCCTCCTTGCTAGCTGAAAAAGTCACAAAATTTTTTGAGCTTTATAGCAACGGTCAAATTAAACGCTCCGAGTTAGAAAAGTTTCTGGATACCGCCATGCAAAGCAGTAATATGATCTTATCCAACCTTACGCGGGCCGCCGACTTGATTCACAGTTTTAAAGAAGTGGCAGTAGATCAGTCAAGCGAGTTAAAACGCAAGTTTAATGTTAAAAACTATCTCGAGGAAATTTTGATATCCTTAACCGCAAAACTAAAAAGAACTAAGCACAAAATAAAAATTAAGTGCGATGAAAATATTGTAGTGGACAGTTACCCGGGGGCGTTGTGTCAAATTGTGACAAATCTAGTGTTGAATTCGCTAATTCACGCTTACGAGAGAGAAGACGAAGGAATTCTGGTTTTTGATTTCAAACTAGAGGGCGATCGGCTAATATTTGAATATGCTGATAACGGCAAAGGAATTACCCCAGAAAATCTCAGTAAAATTTTTGAACCATTTTTTACAACCAAAAGAGGTCACGGCGGCACAGGATTGGGACTGCACATTATTTACAACCTCGTCACTCAAAAACTAAAAGGCACAATTCACTGCGAAAGTCAAGTAAAGAAAGGCACAAGATTTATGATTGAATTCCCCGCTAACTAAAATTAGCAATTAGTTATTATACGGGCAGTTTTAATATAATTCTATTTAGGAGGACTATAAATGTCAGAAGCTAGTAAAAACCTGTTCGCTGCAGGCAATAATGAATTAATAGCTGCGGGCGACGACGAATTAATATTTGCAGAAGAAGACGAAGTGGAAGAAAAGCCAACACAAGCCAGTTGGAAAATATTAATTGTAGACGATGAAATAGAAATTCACAATATTACCAAACTTGCCTTAAATGAATTTACATTTGAAAACCAACTCATCACATTTATCAGCGCTTACTCAGGTAAAGAAGCCAAAGAAATGATCCAGGCTCATCCAGATATAGCATTGATTTTACTCGATGTAGTTATGGAAACAGAAGAGGCAGGATTGGAAGTAGTCAAATACATCCGCGATATTTTAGATAATAAACTAGTGCGGATTATTTTGCGCACCGGACAACCGGGACAAGTGCCAGAAGATGTAGTAATTGTCAGCTACGATATTAACGATTACAAAACTAAAACCGAACTGACAAACAAAAAGTTATTTACCACGGTAGTAACCGCACTGAGAGCATTTCGTGCCCTAACTCAAATCGAAGCTAGCAAAAGCGAACTAGAAAAAATTGCAACAGCTTCCGCCCGTTTTGTACCGCGCGAATTTTTAAAATTTCTCAAAATTGAAAGCATTGTTGATGCCAGATTGGGAGACTCTGTACAGGCAGAGATGACGATTATGTTTGCCGACATTCGCTCATTTACAAGTCTGTCAGAGAGTATGTCTCCCCGAGAAAATTTTGAATTTCTTAACTCTTATTTAAGCAGAGTTGGCCCGGTTATCCGCCAGTACAATGGTTTTATAGATAAATACATTGGTGACGGGATTATGGCTTTGTTTCCTAACAAACCTGAAGATGCTGTGCAAGCAGCAATTGAGATGCAGCAGCAAGTAAAAATTTATAACAGACACAGGCAAAACAGCGGATATCAACCTATTTCGATAGGGATTGGCTTGCATACTGGAACTTTAATGTTGGGTACTATTGGCGAAGCGGAACGGATGGAAAGTACGGTAATTTCCGATGCTGTGAATTTAGCTGCCCGGGTGGAAGGATTGACAAAGCTTTACGGAGTTGGTATTGTAGCTAGCGTTCAAACTTTGTGCCGGATCGACGATCCTCAACATTACAAGTGCCGATTTCTCGATCGCGTTCAAGTAAAAGGAAAACAAACACCTGTTGCTGTATTTGAAATTTACGATGGCGACTCGGATACCATGATCGAACTAAAAGCACAAACCCAAACTTATTTTGAACAGGGAATTTTTTTTCACTACCAGCAACAATTCGCCCAAGCAAGGCAAATGTTTTTGCGCGTCTTGCAAGTCAATAAGTATGATAAGGCCGCAGCTTTTTATGCAGAACGCTGCGATATGTTGATGAAGAATGCACTCATTATGACTCTGGAAGGTATTGAAATTTAGCTGCTATGTAATGGGTAATTGATAATTGGTAATTAGTAGTTTTTCTTTCTGCCTTCTTCCCTCTTCCTTCTCTCTTTTCCCCCATGCGTTTAAAATCCCTTGATGTTTTTCGCGGAATTGCGATCGCCTCCATGATTCTCGTCAACAACCCCGGCAGTTGGAAACAGGTGTATCCACCGCTAGAACACGCAGTATGGCACGGCTGCACCCCCACAGATTTAGTATTTCCATTTTTCTTGTTCATTGTTGGCTGCGCGATGTCTTTCTCGCTGTCTAAATACACTGAAAATTATAAAAAATTAAATGCCGAAACATCCCAATCGTTACAAATAGAGGAATCAAAAAACGCTGATAAAAAACCTGCTTCTTTATTCCTTCTTCCTGCTTCAAATGTTTACTGGCGAATTGCGCGCCGGGCCGCGATTCTGTTTATATTAGGATTGCTGCTAAATACATCTTCGATCGCCCTTGACATACTTCTCAACAGCGCCCCCGTGGAAAACTTCGGTAAAATCCGCATCATGGGAGTATTGCAGCGCATCGGCTTAGCTTATTTCATCAGTGCGATCGCCATTCTCAACCTTTCCCCCCGCAATCAAAAACTGCTCGCGATCGCCTTGCTTTTGGGCTATTGGGCTGCATTAACCGTAGTGCCTGTAGGGGGGTACAGTGCCGGCGAACTCACGCCAGAAGGAAATTTAGGGGGATATGTCGATCGGCTAATTCTCGGTAGCCAACACCTGTACAAAGGCGGCCCCTTCGACCCCGAAGGATTGTTGAGTACCTTACCCGCAGTAGTCACAGTCCTAATCGGCTACTTTACAGGAGAATGGCTGCGCGTCCAGCCAATCAAAACCCGCACCAGTATCAACTTAGCAATCTGCGGCCTCAGTTGCGTGGTAATCGGCCACTTGTGGGGATTTTTATTTCCGATCAACAAACAACTTTGGACAAGTTCTTATGTAGTATTTACCGCTGGTTGGGCGTTGCTATTGCTAGCAGCTTGCTACGAAACAATTGAAGTGCGGGATTGGAAATGGGGGAGGCCGTTTGAAATCATGGGAGTGAATGCACTTTTCCTGTTTGTCGCCTCCGGTATAGTCGCCAGAATCCTCTTAAAAACTCATATTGGCAGTGGGGGGAATGCTCCAACAACTTACACTTGGATTTATGAAAACTGGTTTGTGCCGTGGGCGGGGCCGCTGAATGGTTCTCTAGCATTTGCCGTCACTGCGGTCTTATTTTGGTGGTTAATTTTGTATGGAATGTACCGCCGCGGTTGGGCGATAAAAATTTGACTAAAACAGTTGAGTAATACCAAATTCGGGTTAAATATTTCCTCAGCCATTAACATAGCTTGCGATCGAGCTTAAGCGGGCGAAGTTTCTGGGGGCCATCATAAATGGGGTAAATAACCCGGATTTGGTATAACAAGTAGGTGGTTGGCAAGTAATAAGTAACAAAACTTGACCATCAAAGGCTGTTTGTTTATAATACTCTTTATAATACATTTATAGGAATTACGAAAAAATAACCTATTTCTGTCATTACGATCCAAGCGAAGTAATCGCAACCGTTTGTTTTGATCCTGATAGTGCGTAAGTCCTAATTTACTTACATCTTTCACCCAAAAATAATGTTGATATCAATTCCCTGTTATTGGAGCAGGAGTTGCAATCCTAAAATGTCAGTTAATTAATAATACGCATACTATCGCAGGAAGATAAATAGCCTCTATTACTTGATAAATTAGTTCAACAGATTGGCGTAAAAAACCTAACATTTTCACTTGATATAGCAATTATAAATGAGTCGTAAATTTTTGAACCCACCCCAACCCTCCCCGAACCCGCTCGCTCGGGAGTAAGAAATTCACAAATGATGCGAGGATTGTTATATCAGGGTTTTAGGTTTTTTCCGCAATCCCTACCTAGATGTTAACTAAGCTAGGGACGGCTTACGAAATAAAGCCTATATACATAGATTCCGAATCTATGCTGTCTTCAGGATGTGGAATTTGTTAGACTCTTTGAAGTCGGCCGCCAATTGTACTATTAGTCTCTGTGTGTCGAATTATGCCTACTTTTGTTGAAAACCTTGCCAGCTTTTTACCGATTCGTGTCTTAAATTGTTTTGCTGCAGACCCTACTGCTCTGGCTTCTCCGGCTAGTGGCTCTTTTGAGGCAGCAGTTTTGTTTGTTGATATCTCGGGTTTTACTGCTCTTACTGAACGTCTTGCTCAAAAAGGTTCTATTGGAGTTGAAGAATTAACGACTCATTTAAATGCTTATTTTGGTCAATTAATTGAATTAATAATAGCACATAAAGGGGATGTTGTCAAGTTTGCTGGGGATGCTATGTTGGCGATTTGGCCGGCGGAAAGTTTGTCTTTAGATCTTGCGACTTATTGTGCAGCGCAATGTGCTTTGGCGATTTTAAATGATTTGGGTGAATATCAAGCGGCAAATGCCCAGTTGCGATTGCATATTGGTATTGGGGCGGGTGAGTTAAAAGAGTTTTACATAGGTGGAACGAATGCCCGATGGGAGTATCTTGTGGCGGGGGAACCTATTGCTCAAGTGGCGCTTGCAGAAATGGCTGCGGGTATAGGTGAAGCTTGTTTGTCGCTGACGGCTTGGGAGTTAATTAAAGACCTGTTTGTGGGACAATTATTAGCTTCAAATATGGTGCGGTTGGAGGGATTTAATCTTTTAAAATCTGTTGCAGATAGAAGGTTTATAAATCTAGTTGAATCGGCTCCGATCGCGATTTCATATCGGATGCAAGAACGAATAGAAAAATATGTAAGTTTGGGGGTTTTGCAGCGTTTAAAAGTCGGTCAAACTGATTGGTTAGGCGATTTGCGACGAGTGAGTGTGATGTTTTTAAATTTGCCGGGGATAGATTATGATGCGGAGGGGGCTTTAGATTTTATTTCAACTACACTTAATGCAATCCAAAATATTTTGCAAGTTTATGAGGGGACTTTAAATAAGTTTTTGGTGGATGATAAAGGTAGTACATTGGTGATTGGTTTGGGTTTGCCCCCATTTTCGCATGAGGATGATTCGGTGCGTTGTGTGATGGCGGGAATGGCGTTATTGGAAAACTTAAGAAGTTTAGGATTGCAACCGAAGATAGGGATCGCGACTGGTACTTGTTATAGTGGTGTAATTGGCAGCGAGCAACGTCGAGAATACACGATTATCGGGGCGGTTGTGAATTTAGCGGCGCGATTAATGCAGGCTGCGAAGGACGGAATTTTGTGTGATCGGCGGACGTTTGAGTTTGCCAAAGAAAGAATAGAGTTTGAATCGTTAACTCCGATTAAAGTTAAAGGTATAGAAGAGGTAGTGCAAGTATTTTTTCCGCTTGGGGAGGTGCGTAAAGATTTGCCTTGGTGGATGACAGGAAAAACGCAAAAGTCAATTGTGGGGCGGGAAAAAGAACGGTTATTGTTAGGGAATAAATTAAAGAAGTTGAAAGCGGGTATTTCTGCGGTGGTTATGATTTGTGGAGATGCAGGAATTGGCAAGTCTTGTTTGATAGAAAATTTGCTTTTGCAGGCGCAAGAATTGGGTGTCGGAAGTTTGGTTGGTACGGGGGATGCGATCGCTCGTTCGAAGCCTTATCATGCTTGGAACGGGGTATTTAGTCACTTGTGGGATTTGTCTTTTTTACCCGATTTAGAGGCGAAAAAACGTCAGATTTTAGATTTATTGGAAGATGAACGGCAATGGTTGGAAAAAGCAGCACTTTTAAATGGGGTTTTAGGTTTAGATTTGCCGGATACGGAGGTGTCGGCTGGGTTGGTGGGGCAGCCACGGGCGGAAGCGACGCGGGATTTGTTAGTGCAATTGTTGCAGGATTCGGTGAATCGCTCTCCTAAGTTGCTTGTTTTCGAGGATGCCCATTGGTTGGATTCGTCAAGTTGGGCGCTGATTTTGGAGGTGGCGCAGAAGGTGAAGCGCTTGTTATTGGTGATAGGGAGCAGACCAATAGGTGAGCCGATGCCGGAGGAATACGATCGACTGCTGACGATAGAAGGGGTAGAACAGTTGCATTTGGAAGCAATGCCGGCTACAGATACGCGACTGTTTCTGTCTCAGCGTTTGGGGGTAAAAAGTTTGCCCGATCGCCTGGTGGAGTTAATTGAGAAAAAAACAGAAGGAAATCCGTTTTTTAGTGAGGAATTGGCTTATGGTTTGCGCGAGGCGGGGGTGATAGAAATTCATGATGGGGAGTGTCGGATTGCTGCTGGGGTTGGTAATTTGAATGAGCTAAATTTTCCTGCTACGGTGCAGGGGGTGATTGCTTCGCGGATCGATCGGCTTTCTCCTAGCGAACAGCTTACATTGAAAGTGGCGAGCGTGATTGGTAGGTCTTTTGGATTTCGGCTGTTGCGAGATATTCATCCGATTGAGGATGATAAGCCTGAGTTGCCTAATTATTTGATGAAGTTACAGCGGTTCGATCTTACCCCGATGGAGACGCCGGAGCCGGATTTGGGGTATATGTTTAAGCATATTATTACTCAGGAAGTGGCTTATGGTTTGATGTTGTATTCACAGCGCCGGCAAGTTCATGAATTTTTGGCGTTGTGGTATGAAAGAAGTTATGAAGAGTTGTCGGGGTTTTATGCGATTATGGCGCATCATTGGAGTAAAGCCCTGGTTGCAGAAAAGGCAATTTTTTATTTAGAAAAGGCGGGGGATCAGGCGGTGCGGGCGCACGCTTTGCGGGAGGCGCTGGGGCTGTTTACGGAGGCGTTGGAGTGGTTGGAAACGTTGCCTGATACGGTGGAGAGAAAAGAGCAAGAGTTGCGGTTGCACATTGCTTTGGGTGCGCCGCTAACGGCAATTAAAGGTTATGGTTCGCCTGAATTAATTAACACTTTTACCAGAGCGCGGGAATTGGCGCAAGAACTCGGAGAAACAGCTAATTTTTTCCCCATGTTGTGGGGGTTATTTGCAGCCCATATTGGGCAAGGAGATACAAAAACAGCCGGAGAATTAGCCCAACAACTTCTTTGTCTAGCGAACAATTCCGAAGATTCGGCTATGCTGGTAACCGCTCATCATTCTATGGGTGCGAACTTGCTTTATATGGGAGATTTTATTCAGGCTCAATTTCACCTAGAACGGTCTTTATTCTACTACGATGATCAAAAACATTCCTCCCTTGCTTTTATTTATGGGCAAGATTCGGGGGTAGCGAATTTTGCTCTTCTATCAATATGCTTGTGGTTGCGTGGTTATTGTCGGCAAGCTCTTGAGAAAAAGGAACAATCCTTGAGTTTAGCTAGAAAGATAGGACATCCGTTTTCTTTAGCCCTTGCTTATTGCTATGAAACTCAGATTTATCACTACTTACAAAATCTTCCTAGTACGAAAAAATATGGGGAAAGGACGATTAATTTCTGCATGAACAACGAGTTTCCTTTCTGGGGGACTTTGACGAGTATTATCGTGGGTTGGGCAAACCAGCAGTCAGGAGAAATCGAGTTAGGTTTGACACAAATGCAGCAAAATTTAACAGCTTATTTAAGCCTGGGGACAAGATTAGGACAAATTTATTATATGAAGTTGACGGCTATCGGTTATCTGAATGCTGGTTTGGTGGAAGAATGTGTAAGCTTGATTGATAAAGGTTTGGAACTAGCCGACCCAACGGGCGCTTATTGGAAAGCCGAACTCTACCGGATCAAAGGTGAAGCGTTAATTATGCAATCAAAAGATGCAGAGGCGGAAATTTGTTTTCATAAAGCGCTTGAAGTTGCTCGCTCTCAAGGTGCCGTGTCTTTGGAACGACGGGCGATTATAAGTTTAAGCGAATTTTTACACCGCTGTGGCGAAACCGAAGCTGCACAGAAGTGTATGACACAGCTCGATTTAAATGCTGAAGAATTTGACCCAGTGGATCGTGAAAAGGGGGTGACATTGCTTACAGCGATCGGTTATTGTTGAGCTATCCAGCCAGATGGCTGCTTAAACTATAGTTCTTGACGAAGATTATAAACATTTAGTAGCGCAAAAATGCCCAGAAATTCAAGAATTATTTAAAAAATAAGTTGACCCGCATTTTCAACCTAAACACTCCCAAGTTTAAAGTGAGATAAGGAGTCAATAAAAATATCAAAAAATCGTCACCACCTCTGTAGTCAAAAATACAATTCTTTTTACTTGCCAGACTGTCTATCCTAATTAGGGAAGTTTGGCAAGTAATTTTTGTAATTTTTAAATAGTTAACGAATGGTTTTAGAGTGCAAAATTTTGTGAAATAGCTGCGGTGACGAATTAGTACCGATTTTAAATTTTAACCGATATCCTGTTTTTACCTAAGTGTGGTAATCTAAGAAATGTGCGATTTGGTTGTGTCCGCTTAACCATTATCATTAACTCTATCGCTTAACATATTGTAAGTAAAATTTCTTGAAAGTACAACCATGAATTTAAACAAAAAAAACTCTGAAAAGAAAAAATTTCCTCGCTCTATATTATCAGTTAGTCGGGAAGAATTTGGACTTCCAAAAGATAATCCAGATGCTAAAAGTTTGCCTCTTCAACTGCTAGTTAAAGACGAACGAACTCTACCCCAAGACTTACACGGTCATGTATTTATTATCTCAGCCGCAGGATCGGTAGATTCTCACCGTCTTTTGGAGAGTAATATCGTCTTTCCGTCCAGCGATGGTTCTACTCCTTTTTATAACGGGGATGGGATAGTTTACCGTATTGACTTTGACAACCTTGAACAAGGAATTTTTCTAACAACTCGGCTTCTGAAAACTCCGTGTTACTATGCTGATATAGCAACTGCAAGGTGTTTTCCAGATTTTAAATTTCAAAATTTTGGTATTATGCGGATGTCTAAAAAACTTGGTACTCGTAACCAGCTTAATACAGGGTTTCTTCCAATGAAATATTCTGAGGAGGAAGGTGAGCGTCTGCTGGTAACTTGGGATATGGGGCGTCCTTATGAGATAGACACAAAAACTCTTGAAATCGTAACCCCTGTTGGTTGGAATGAAGAGTGGCGGGCGATGAATCCTCTATTATCTCGTCTGCCATTTCAACCGGATTTTTGCTTTAAATTAGTTCATTCTTCCGCTCATCCTTGTTTTGATCCTAAAAGCCAGCAGATGTTTACCGTTAATTGCGGTTGGTCAGTTTTGACTTTTATGGCTCAATCAATGCAATTTATTATTAGTGTAATTAAGGATTTTTATAATTCTAGTAAAATTTTTAGTAATGTCAACAGGACTGCTTATAAGTATATAATAAAAAGGGTTTTCAAAAAGATAAATGTTTTCGATCATTATGTTGATCTAATTGCTTGGGATGGAAAAGCACAGCTTACTAGATGGAATATAACATACAATGATAAGCCACTCCAAATTAAACAAAGTATTCATCAAATGGGATTGACCGAAAATTATGTATTGCTAGTTGACACAGGGTTTAAATTTTTATTGGAAGAGCTTTTGCCAGCTACAACAAACAAAATAAGCAAAAAAATGAAAAAAATAGTCAAAAATCTTATAGATTATCCGCAATTACCTGATACCGATATATATATTATTAAACGTACTGATTTGAAACCAGGCAAGAAGAATATTGAAGCCCATAAAGTTGTCATACCCCGCGAGACGACACACTTTTTGGTAGATTTTAAAAATCCCAAGCAACAAATTACCCTTCACTTGGCTCATATTTGTGCCTGGGACACAGCCGAATGGATTCGTGATATCGATTTCGATAGTACCGACGAAACAACCCTCTCAAATAAACAGCCTCCCATGTACGGGATGACTGTAGGGCCATTGGATATTAGCCGTATGGGATGCTATGTCATTGATGCAGAAAAGGCAAAGGTAGTAAGATCGGATCTAACCAGCGTTTATCAAGATAATTCCCCTGGTCAACAAAAAGAAAAGAAAGAGTTTTGTCAGTACACTTGGGGACCGGCGCTTTATGCTTACCAAGACAACCAACCTACAAGAAAGTTTCAAGATATTTACTGGAGCTTTTTTGGTTGCTGGGAGGATATTTTCACGGAACAAGGCTTAAAAATGTACGCACCTTATAAATATCGAGAGGTGCCGGTGCCAGAACTACTTGAACTTACCAAAAAAGGAATCAAGTCTAATTTATTGAGGTTGCATATCAAACCTTTGGAAAGCGTCAAAGAGGGTGAAAACAGATTAGAGATTCAAGATATTTATCAGTTTGAAACTGGTTATTTTGTAAACTCACCTCAGTTCATCCCTCGCAAAGCAGGAGGAGATGGTAGTTCTACGGATGGATACATTATGTGTGTTGTTTATCACGGCACAGATGAGGAACCGGATAATGGCAATCAAATCTGGATTTTTGATGCGACAAATCTGAAACAAGGGCCCTTGTGTAAACTCTGGCATCCTCAACTTAATTTTGGAATTACAGTACATACAACCTGGTTGCCAAAAATTGCTAAACGGACAGCTACTTACAATATTCCTGTTGAGGAAGATTATCAAGATTTAGTGGCACAGCAGCCAGCAGAAATTCAAGAATTATTTGAGAAGGAAATTTACCCGCATTTTAAATCGAAAAACCCCTCAGTGTGAAGTGCGATAAGGACAGATTGACCTCCTCCCCGGCGTGAGGACATGGGGATTCCTAAGAATCGCTTACTTAGGTTTCTGCTTCGTAATCGATCGCCCTTGGATCGGAAATCCGATCGCACCCCCGCCACAACTTCCACAAATTACCGCCCCAACCCCGCCCAAATCAAGGATTTTGCCGATTTCTCGGTCGCCCGCCACCGATCGCTAACTATAACTGAACCCTAATCGCTAAAATTAAAAAAAGATACGTAATAGGCAGGCCCGGTCAATGATCCCAACCGTTATAGAACAATCCGGTCGCGGCGAACGCGCCTTTGACATCTACTCGCGACTCCTGCGCGATCGCATCGTCTTCTTGGGCCAACAGGTTGACTCAGACTTGGCTAACCTGATCGTTGCCCAATTGCTATTTTTAGACGCCGAAGACCCCGAGAAAGATATTTACCTCTATATCAACTCCCCAGGGGGTTCGGTAACAGCAGGTATGGGCATTTTTGACACGATGAACCACATCCGCCCCGACATTTGCACTATTTGTCTCGGTTTGGCAGCCAGCATGGGCGCTTTTCTGTTGAGTGCCGGCGCTAAAGGCAAGCGGATGAGTTTGCCTCACTCCCGGATTATGATCCACCAACCTCTAGGCGGTGCTCAAGGACAAGCAACCGATATTGAAATTCAGGCAAAAGAGATTTTGTACCACAAACGCCGCCTGAACGAACATCTTGCCGCCCATACCGGTCAGCCGCTTTCCCGCATTGAAGAAGATACCGAACGGGATTTCTTCATGTCCGCTGAAGAAGCAAAGGACTACGGATTAGTCGATCAAGTCATTGATCGCCGTCCTTCTGCCAGCCGTCCGAT
Source organism: Microcoleus sp. F4-D5 (assembly GCF_036704885.1). NCBI lineage: Bacteria > Bacillati > Cyanobacteriota > Cyanophyceae > Oscillatoriales > Microcoleaceae > Microcoleus > Microcoleus sp. F4-D5. Next base: position 37,069 of record NZ_JAUBSX010000014.1, read on the forward strand.
CGCCGCTGTCGTCTAAATGAAAAGTTAAAAATCAAAAATGAGGAAATATTCTTCATTTTTGATTTTTAATTTTTAACAGTCATATAGCAGTTTTCAGTGGAGTGAATTACAGATGCTGGGACGCCTGATACGGCCTCACAGTTAAATCCTTACTGTATTTCATACAATTGAAAACTGCTATATGTAGCTTTTTCTAAAAAAACATCACACCTAGAAACCCTACATAATTACTAGGGCAAAGATTCGAGATATTGCAGGAAGTCGAGCAATTCTACTTGATTTAAGAAATGGCGCGCTTCTTTGCCATAACCTTGTTTGAGATAATCTTTTCCTTGGCTGGGAGTCCAGTTCAACCGCTTGATTTCCTCAGTGGTTCTGCTGTAGATTTCCAGATATTCTAGGAAGTCTACCAACTGTTCGCTAGAAAGCTCTCTCTGCGACGATTTGCCGTAATTGTGTTCGAGACAGTCAGTTTCTTGTTTCTTAGTCCATTTCAAGCGCCTGAGGATTGCCTCTATTTGGGCGATCGTATCAGAATTATCCTCGATCGCATCGCTCGGAATTCCCACTGCGATCGGTTGCAATTCCCTGACTTCGGCCGCACCCTGTCGCAGTTCACTTTGGCTAGCAGTCGGCACATCCAGTTCCGCGATCGGTTCGCCGTAGCTGGAAGAAAGCCAAGCGTCCGAGTCTAACTGCTTCGGTACAAATCCAGTAGCCTCAGCCCGATCGACCGTTGGCGGCAGCGGTTCCGGTACAGGTGCGATCGGCTCTTCATTTAATTTCGCTTCTGTCTTGACAAAATTGCTTTGATGTGTTTCAGGAAATTTGTCAGCAACAGGCATTTCTAGAACCGGAAGAGGAACACTTGTCGGCCCAACAGGAACCGGAACAGCAGGAGGAGGGGGAGGGGGAACAGCAGCAACCGAAGCAACCGGAGCAACCGGAGCCGGATCGACACTCGCGATCGCACGATCGGGCGGAGCAAATCCGAGGACAGCGAGCGATCGCAACCGGGCGAGGTCTTCAGCACCCTCAACAGACTCAGCAGCCGACATACCCGTAGCGAGAGTTTTGCCGTCAACCTGAACCAGACAGCGAACAACAAACTTACCGTGATGAACAGTCAGCAACTCACAGATTAACTGTCCAGCGGGATAAAGGGCACGAAATTCAGCAAACATAATTTTTTGACCCCGAAACCAGAAGGGGCTTATGACTTAAGTGTAGTACAGCCTAGAGAAAACAATTTTCTGAAAGCACATATTCAACATACAATAAATGAAAGGTGAGTCATCCGCGCAACCTTTCACGCCACTAAACCCTATCCCACATCCGGCCGTTTAAGCTAATAAGCACCGGGCGTCATTTCTACCTATAGGAGATGACACAGCAAGTAGGCAAAAGTAGTAAAAGTCTCCGGTTTTGTGTACCTTGCACTTTCTACAGCACAGATTGCTCCCGACCCGCTCGTTGCACCTCTGTCCGCAAAGGCCGATCGCGTGCAAAAAACAGCGGTACTGCAGCGGTTAGCTACTAGCAATTTTGTCTTGAGCCGGTAAATCCTTTGCTAAAGCAAGAGGCAAGAGGCACTTCAAAAGGAAGAAGAAAGAAGGAAAAAAGCAGAAGGAAACAGGTAGAAGGAAGAAATGCAAATTTTCTCCCTCTCTATCCCTCCATCGGCTCATCCTCGACTCAAGCCGTCGCTTTCAGCATCGAGCCATCTTCTCAGAACCGACAGGGGCTTTCTAATTCGCCAAGTGCTCGGCGCTGCTGCTGAAATAAAAGCAAACAAACCAACGCTAAAAAATTGTATTGGGGAATAGGGTGCGGGACTGTTTTCTGCACCGTCAGCAGTCAGTTAAAGACAGACAGCAGACAATTAGCACTTTCGCCGGTGTCGGGAGAGAATCTCAAAAAATCCCCGCCCTCAAACAAGGCGGCTGTGCTCGCGTCTCCACCTACTAACCCGCGCATTCGTTGGAAAGCAGGCACAGCGAAGGCGGGAGAGGGCGTGGCTGATTTCGCCAAAATTTAGACTAATTGCTGGAAACAAGAGGATCGATCGCTACATGGAATTTTCTATCGCTGCACTGCTGGCAAATTTTACAGAAGACAAATTAGTGGCGCCCAAAGCATTAGAGAAAAAACTCGACTGCAACGACGCCACCAGTCAACTCAAACTTCAAATCGCATTAGAAGCTCTAGAGAAAATTGGCATATTAGTCAAAGACAAAGGCCGCTATCGCCGAGTAGCTGAAGACGACGTAGTAGAAGCAAAACTGCGCTGTTCGAGCAAAGGATTTTGCTTTGCCATTCAAGACGCCGAAGGGTCAGAAGACGTTTACGTGCGGGAAAGTCACCTCTCGACAGCTTGGAACGGCGATCGAGTCTTAGTCAAAATCATCAAAGAAGGCAGCCGCCGCCGCTCGCCCGAAGGCGAAGTCATGCTCATCCTCGAACGCGCCAACCCCTCGGTACTGGCGCGAGTCAAGCAAACCTCCACTCCCAACGGCCGCCTCAGCTACAGAGCAATTCCCCTGGACGATCGCCTGCTGTTTGAACTAGACTTGCTCGCAAACGGCACAAATCTCCAAGAGGCGATCGACCACCTAGTACACGTCGAAGTCAAACGCTACCCCCTCGGCACCCATCGGCCAGTCGGCAAAGTAGTACAGATACTCGGTTCCGACGCCGAAGCCGCTGACGACCTCGACATCGTATGCTGCAAGCACGACTTGCCGCGATCGTTCCCCGCCGCCGTCATCAAAGCAGCGGAAAATTTGCCCAGCAAAGTCAAAAAAACCGACATCAAAAAACGCCTTGATTTGCGTAACATTCTGACTGTTAGCTTCAGCAAAAACGAACCCGGAACAAGCAACAGCGAAAACGATCGCCCTCAATCCCAGGAGGAAAATCTCTCTGAAGGAGGAGGCGAAAACGAGTTTGACCCGACATCATTCCTCTCCGATCCGCCAGTGGAACGCGCTTTGTCGATCGAAACCCTGAAGCCCGGCCGCTGGCAAATAGGAATCCACATCAGCGACGCCGCCGAGTACGTGCAGCCAGAAACCCCGATCGACCGCGAAGCCCGCAAGCGAGGCACAGCCGCCCATCTGGGAGAAAAAATCATCGCCGTACTGCCAGAAACCCTCAACGAGCGCTGCTCCCTGCTGCCAGACACCGAACGGCTGGCCTTCAGCATACTGCTGACCCTAGACGAATCAGGAGAACTCCTAGAATACGAAATTCAAACCAGCGTCATTCAAATTGACTACCACCTCACCTACGAGCAAGCTCAAGCAATTCTCGAACCAGGCGATGCCGAAGAGCACCCTTTATCCTCCGCCCTCCGTCCTTTCCTAGATCAAATCTCGGCAGCCTCACAGGCTGCCAGACAGACAAGGCTCAAGCGGGGAGCTTTTGAACTAAATTTGCCCGACGCTAACTCTCACTTCGACGACGAAGGCGAATTAGGAGCCTTTGCAGTCGCTCCCCCTGCCCAGTCGGCTGTCTCAGAGTTGGTGGTACTGGCCAACCAAGCCGTAGCCACTCACCTGCAAGCCTTGGGAGTCCCAGCAATCTACCGCGTCCAGCCGATGCCAGACCCGGCAGACATTCAAGAGTTCATCAAACTCTCCAACAACCTCGGAGGCGAACTGTATCTCGAAACCGAAGAAGAAGTTTTGCCCTTGGACTTTCAGCGATTTACCCAGCAGTTTGCCGATCTTAAGTCCGAAAGAGTTCTCACCTACCTGCTAGAAGACACCATGAAGCCCGCTGTTTACAGCACCACTCCCAAGCCGCACTTCGGTTTGGCGCTGTCAGAGGGTTACACGCGCTGCACTTCGCCGCTTTCCCGCTACGCCGATTTGCTGGTGCTGCGGGTGTTGCAAGCGGTGTTCGAGCAAGGCCGCAGCAGCCGCACAACACGGGCTAAGGAAAAAGTAGACTTGCACCATTCCTCCTGTCACGGTCAAATTACTTGGAACGTCCTCCCCCCAGATTTGCACCACGAATTTGAGACAGAGTTTGCATCGGCCGTGGTACACCTGACGGAACGCGAAAGAGTTGCTGAGGATGCCGAAAGCGATTTGCAGGGATTGAAGAAAACCGGATTGATGAAAGAACGCACCGGACAAACTTTCCAGGGTTTGATTACAGGCGTGCAGTCTTACGGTTTCTTTGTGGAAATTGAGGTGCGACCGCCGGAGAGCGACATCTTGCGTGTTGAGGGATTGGTGCACGTTTCTTCGCTCAAGGATGACTGGTACGAATATCGATCGCGCCAGCAAACTCTAGTGGGCCGCAAAAACCGCAATCAGTACCGTTTGGGCGATCGGGTAGAAGTTCAAGTCAAGAGTGTTGACTACTACCGCCAGCAAATTGATTTAGTTGCAGTTGGCGGCGGCAGTCAAGCTTTTGATGATGATGAATAATCCGTTGACAGTTGAGAGTTGACAGTTAACTTTTCTCAATACTTAGTTGTCATTGTCGGGCAACTAAGTATTAAGAAGTGGGCGGCCAACTAGACTCACCAATTATCAAGAAATAATTAACGACTAACATCAAATCCGGTAGCACCGTCGGGCGTCAAATCCAGTCAAAACTCAACAATCACGGACGGTGCAACCGGATTCGTTCTAATTTATCAGCGTTAATCTGTGTTAATCTGCCCTCATCTGCGGTAAAAAAAATATAATTTCTCAGGCCGCCCCGGACAAGGGATTGACGCAGATTCACGCCGATGAAGCTCGGAGATATCGGAATAATTTCAATGCTAACAAGTTCGATCTAACCACTAATTACTAACAACAGTCAACCGTCAACTAACAAATAACTAATGACGAATAATTACCCGCTAATCCTAGGAGTGACCGGTGCATCGGGACTGATTTATGCGGTGCGAACTCTGAAGTTTCTGTTGGAGGCCGATCGAGCTATTGAACTCGTGGCTTCCAAATCTACTTATATGGTTTGGCAAAGCGAACAGAACATCCGAATGCCCGCAGAACCGACTCTGCAAGAAGAATTCTGGCGGGAACAAGCAGGAGTAGCCACAATGGGTAAACTCCGGTGCCATCCTTGGCAAGATGTCGGTGCTAATATTGCTAGCGGCTCGTTTCGCACTCAAGGGATGATGATTATTCCCTGTAGCATGAGTACACTAGGAAAATTGGCGGCTGGCTTGAGCTCGGATTTGCTCGAAAGAGCGGCCGACGTTCAGCTCAAGGAAGGGAGAAAATTGGTACTCGTGCCTCGCGAAACGCCTTTTAGCTTGATTCACCTGCGGAATTTGACTGCCTTGGCAGAAGCTGGAGCTAGAATTGTACCAGCGATTCCCGCTTGGTATCACAATCCGCAAACTATTGAAGATTTGGTAGACTTTGTGGTGGCTCGCGCTTTAGACCAGTTGGGGATTGATTGCGTTCCTCTCAAACGCTGGAAGGAAGAAGAAGGGAGTTAGTTGACAGTTGACAGTTGACAGTTGGTTACTGGTTATTGATGATGTGTTAGTTTCAACTAGCAATTCCCAATTAGCAATACTTCGTCTGCGCTCAGCACAAGTGCCCAATTACCAATTACCAATTACCAATATTTTTAATATGCGACCTGTATTTTTGCTAGTAATTGTGGCGGGGCTGACTATTTTTGCCCTGCAAAATGTCGAGCCGGCATTATCGCTGGTATTTTTGGGAGTTCGATCGCCTGCTTTGCCCTTATCTATCTGGATTCTGCTGAGCATGGCGGCGGGAGTTGTCACCTCTTTATTGATTTCTGGTTTGCTCGCTTTTTCAAATTACTTATCTCAAACACGAGAGCGCACCGGCCGCGACAGTCGCAGCCGTCCCGATACTTTCCCAGAGGACGGGAGAACACCTTACACGCCACCTCCCCCTCCTAGAAAACAGGAAATTGACCCGTATCTGAATTCGGAAAATAGCAAAACTCAGGCTGCTTCCTACCGAACAGAGTACGGTACGCCGGCGAGTTACAGTGCCCGGACTTTCCAGCAAGAAACTCCAAACCCTGCTGGGGCGAAGGATGACGCTCAACCGGGGACTTATGCAGCGGCAGACGATGAGGATGATTGGGTCTCAGATGGCTCAAAATCCGGCTCTCAAGGCGGTGATGACGATTGGGGGGACGATCGCGATTTTTCCGATCGACCGCAAATAAATGACGTTGCAAGGGCAAATCTGAGGGATTACGAAGCTAAACAGGAACCTAAAAGCAAGTCTTGGACTGGCTCGGTATACTCTTACGGGTATCGAGATCCGAGCCAGTCTGGGGTTGGGCAAACTGAGTCTGTCTACGATGCGGAGTATCGGGTGCTGGTTCCCCCGCAAGATGCGATACCTAAGTCAGGTGGCGGGGAAGTACCGAACAATCCTAGTGTGGAAGCAGAGGATGATTGGGGATTGGATGAGGATGATGAGTTTGAGGACGACGAACCCCCCAGTGGCGGGCGGATTGACTTGAAAAAATAGAAAAATATCGGAGGATTTGGCAGTGGATTGGTTGAGGGGAGTGAATATCTATCTCGTCGGGATGATGGGTGCGGGAAAAACAACGGTGGGGCGGATTTTGGCAAGAAAATTAAAATACCGTTTTTTTGATACTGATGAACTAATTGTTCGAGTTGCCAATCAGTCAATTGCTGAGATTTTTGAGCGAGAAGGGGAAGAGGCATTTCGGGAACTAGAAACTAAAGTGCTCGGCGAATTGTCTGCTTATAAAAATTCGGTCGTGGCTACGGGCGGCGGCATTGTGACGCGATCGATGAATTGGAGTTACTTGCACTACGGTATAGTGGTTTGGCTGGATGTGCCTGCAGATCAACTGTACGATCGATTGCGTTCGGACACAGCTCGACCCCTACTGCGGGAGGGCGAGATCAAATCTAAGCTGCAAAGCCTTTTGAACGAGCGAGAGCGTTTCTACACTCAAGCAGATGTCCGAGTCTGTACAGGTGCGGGCGAAAGGCCTGAAGCAGCGGCGGCTAGGGCGATCGAGGAAATCCAAAAAGTTATCAAACCAGAAACCGGGCATGATATAAATTAATACGCTCAGAAACCGGGTTTCTGGGAAAATAACAGGTTTCTGAGGACTTTTGATACCAGTAAAAAAAATAGTGCAACAGTAAGAAAGCTCCAAACCACCAGCTTCATCAGTGATTCCTCAAATCTAAAATCTAAAATCTAAAATCTAAAATTGTATGACTTCGGTAAAAATACTGATTTTTGCCTTAGTGTATCTGTTTAACTGTCTGATGTTTGCGAATCAACCGGGTTTGAGTAGATGCGATGCGTAAGTTTTATAAGTATGAAAATGTGGCGATGCGGAGATTGTATGCAAAAACTAATGGCAGACTCGTCTGAGGCGTTAAAGTCGGCTGTTGAGTTCTCCCTAAAAATAAAATGGCCCCACCGCTGAAGGGCTGTAGGGCGCAAGGACAGTTAAACGCTAACTTGATTGTCGGGAAATTTAGCATCAATGCTATCGTCCTATGTGACGATTTTACGATCGTCCATTCACTCATCAATTCTCCCGTATCAAAAAATGTAACCCAGCACCGATCGAATTTAAGCTGTTCTATTCTAAAAACAATACCTCATGCATTCTGACGAGCAGCTTCCTAAAGCTGCTTTTTTATTGCGATCGAGTTTTTGGCTGCCGGAGTTCCGGGTTCTTGGGAATAACATATTGAGCGACAGTCGCTACATCTCAATACTGCCATAGCGGTTTTCAGTTGCACTCCAGGTTCGTCGGTAATAGGTAATAGGTAATTGGGAATAGGCAAGGGGAAACGGGGAATCGGTAATTGAGAAGCTGTATCTCGCGAGGGTTGAAACACGCATTAATCCGGGTGGGGATTGAAAAAAACGAGCTGTATTTATTGATGGACAATCCGATAGTTGTCGGCTAAATATCTGTTGCGAGTTGGAGAATTTGCTTGGGTAAATTTCCTAGGCTCAATTAATAGAATACGAGCCTCCCTGTTTTTAACAAAAACTCCATCGCTCCGCCCAACCCCACACCTGTGAAAGAAATAGTAGCTAATACCGCAAAAGCCCGCCAATTCTTCCAACCAGACATTTGAATATCGAGTCTTGCCAAAGCTCCGGCTGAAATTAAGAGCAAACAAGTAGCAAAAAGGTGCATCCAGGCAAAAACTACCACTGCCACCAAAGCTCCTACAATAATAGAAATAAAAGCACCCATATCACTCGAAAACCACTGCACAATTAAGGCTTTTATGTTTTTCAGAGGGAACGACAAGGCGACAGCCAACACTAAAATTGAAGCTATGGCTAGAAACCAAGTCAGGTGCGGGGGAACATCAAACTCAGATAATTTCCAGCCAAAAGTGAAATAAGTAACAAAAAGTAGAGTTAGGGAAACCCAAGAGTTTTTTTTCATCCAATGGCACAATTAGGAGAACCAGGCAAAAAAAAAAGATGATGCTCCCGAGGAGTTTGTACAAGACCTAGAGGTTAGTAGAAATAGCTTGTACCGGACAGGTAGGGATGCACTGCTCGCACACGATACACCGCGATCGAGCAAAACTTAGTTTAAAGCTTTCGGGGTCAAGGGTCAAGGCTTCTGTCGGGCAAACTCCCGTACACAAACCGCAGTGAACGCAGATATCTTCGTCTATGAGTATTTCCCGGCTGGCTAGGGAAACGCCGATGTTTTGCGATCGCATCCAGTCGATCGCCGCTTCTAGTTGGTCGATGTCCCCTGATAACTCTAGCACCAGTTTGCCCACTTGATTCGGAGCCACCTGAGCGCGGATAATGTTGGCTGCAACATTAAAATCCTTGGCTAGTCGATAGGTGACAGGCATTTGGATCGATCGTTGCGGAAACGTCAGCGTCACCCGTTTTTTCACCCTGCAAGTCCTCGGTAATTTACAAACAATCTTTGTTATCTTCTGTTTTAGCGCACTCGATCTAAATTACTGCCTTTAGCACAAATTTTTATGAGATGGGTCTGATTATCTCAAAATGTGCTATAATCTGAATCTATTATTTAAAATAAAAACATAGAAATCAAAGCGCAATTTATTTTATGACTCAGAATTCGCCCAAGTCAACAGTCGTCCCCGCCGCCAAAAATCCCGAAACAAAAGTCGCCACGCGCCTCAGAAACTTATTGATTGTGTTAGCAGCGATCGCCCTTTCAACATCCATCTTCTTAGGGCTGCAAACCCAAACACCGTCAAGCAGTCTCACCGACATGGCAAAAGCTTCAACGCCTTTAGAAACGGCTTTGGTAAACGGCAAACCGACACTCATGGAATTTTATGCTAATTGGTGCGGTAGCTGTCAGGCAATGGCTAAGGATCTGAGCGAAATCAAACAGAAATATGCTGAACCGATGAATTTTGTGATGCTGAATGTAGACAATGACAAATGGCTGCCAGAAATCACCAAATATCGAGTAGACGGCATTCCGCACTTTGTCTATTTGAACGATAAAGGCAGCGCGGTTGCTGAAACGATCGGCGAAATGCCTCGCACTATTATGGAAGCTAACTTAGAAGCTTTAATAGCAGGAAAACCTCTGCCACACGTCCAAGCAGGCGGTCAAGTTTCTAATTTTACTCCCCCCACAGCGCCTGTGAAAACAAGTAGCTCCGACCCCCGCGCCCACGGCAGCCAAGTACAGTAAATGAAGTCATTAGTCATTAGTCAGTAGGAATAAGACTGTAGGGGCGGGTTTTACAAACAATCTGTGGGTAACACCAACAATATAGTAAACCCGCCCCCACTCCGGGCGGTAAATCGCAATTGCTTTCGATCGATAAAAAAGCCGATCGCAACTTATGTCAATTGCGGTTTTGGGCGATCGACTACCTCTAAAGGAATATTCAAAAAAACATTTGTGACAATTTATTAAAATTTATTATACTACTTGTCAGGTGCGGAGCGTAAATATTCTCTCAATCCCGATACACAATACAGCCTGACCGAAAACAATTTGGTTGCCAGCGCCCCGATTCATTTTTTCGCAGGCTTACTGGCGCGGTAAACTTTTCAATCTAAAATCTAAAATCTAAAATCTAAAATCAAATGACCCCCGACAAAACCGGATTCAGTATTAGCGGGACCGCTATCCGCCGCCACATCGGCACTCTGATGCTGACACTTGCTATTATAATCGTGGGCATTTTCTACATCACTCAACTGCCCGTTGACTTGCTGCCCTCCATCACCTATCCCCGCATCGGCGTGCGCTTAAACGCCCCCGGAGTCTCCCCAGAAGTCGCAGTTGACGAAGTTACCCGCCCCCTCGAACAAGGACTTTCCGCCACTGAAGGCGTCATGCAAGTTTTCTCCCGGACTCGCGAAGGACAAGTCAGCGTCGATTTATTCTTCAGACCGGGGGGCAACATCGACCAGGCCCTCAACGACGCCACCGCCGCTGTCAACCGCATCCGCAACCGACTTCCCGATACAGTTGAATCGCCCACTCTCTCCAAAGTTGACCCTTCCCAGCAGCCGATTTACGAATTTGCCCTGACTTCCAACTCCTTGCAAGGAGTTGATTTGCGCGTATTTGCCGACGAAGAATTATCCAGGGAACTCAACGTAATTCCAGGAATAGCAGCAATTGACGTTGCCGGCGGCGTGCAAGAAGAAATTCAAGTAAATATTGACTTAAATCGCTTGCAATCTTTAGGGGTCAGTATTTCCGACGTTTTATCAGCCCTCGAATCCCGCAACATCGACACTTCCGGGGGGCGGCTGCGGGAAGAAGCAGCGGAACCTTTAACCCGCACCGTCGGGCGGTTTCGGAATGCAAAAGAAATTCAGGAAATTTCTTTTCAAGCATCGGGTTCCAATCCGCCAAAACGAGTGTTTTTGCGCGATTTTGCTAAGGTAATTGACGGTACAGAAGAAGAACGAGTTAAAGTATTTCTCAATCAGAAATCAGCCGTAAAAATTAGCATTCAAAAGCAGCCGGACGCGAATACAATCTCAGTTGTAGACGGCATCAAAAAGCGGCTAGAAGAATTAAAAGAATCCGGGGCAATTCCCGAAGGCACGACTATCGTCAATACCTTCGACGAGTCTAAGTTCATCCGCGATTCTATTAGCAATGTCTTATTTTCGGGTTTAACCGGGGCTGTTTTAGCCGGGGCAGCAGTTTTGCTGTTCCTCGCTTCCCTGCGCCAAACTTTGATTATTGTCATAGCAATTCCCCTCGCAACTTTAATGGCGATTATCCTGATGGGAGTTTTTGGCCTATCTCTCAACGTCTTCAGTTTGGGCGGTTTGGCGCTGGGGGTGGGAATTGTGGTCGATAACTCGATCGTGATGCTGGAGAATATTGTCGAAGGAACCAGCAATACAAACAGTGCCAACGGCAAGCAGCGTTTAAGTAACAAGCAGTTGATTCAGCAAGCAGAAAAAAGCAGCCAAGAATTAGAATCAGCTTTATTTGCTTCCACCATGACTAACTTAGTTGCCGTACTGCCATTTTTGCTAATAGGCGGCTTAGTTTCCTTGCTTTTCAACGAATTAATTCTCACCATCACCTTTTCCGTCGCCGCCTCTCTGATTGTCGGATTGACAGTTGTACCGATGATGGCTTCTCGGCTGCTAGCGCTGCGGGTATCCAGCGGTTTGAGCAACTTTTGGCCGCTGCGCGCATTCGATCAAGCTTTTACCAATGCTACCGCCGGTTACGGTAAATTTTTATCGGGCATAGTGCGGTGGCGGTTGATTATCCTTGCAGTAGCGATTATTGGATTGGGCGGCGGCAGTTGGCTGATGGCCGGTCAAATCCCCCAGGAAATATTGCCCAGAATTAATACCGGTCAAGCGAGATTGTTTGCTTTGTTTCCTGCAGGCACAAATTTGGCAACCAACCAAAAAATCATGGCCGAAGCGGATAAAATTATCCTCAGCCAACCAGAAACTCTGTACACTTTGACGACAGTGGGCGGTCTGTTGTTCGGCAACAATACGGTTGAGAATGTGCTGCGCGGCGGCTGCAACATTACGCTGAAACCTGGCACCAATACATTGGATTTTGTGCAGCGAGTTACGCAAGAATTGAATAAAAAAATTGATTTGCCCAAAAATACTCGTTTGCGCCTGAATCCAGAAAATGTGCGGGGTTTGATCTTAACTAATTCGCCAGTGCGCGGCGCTGAAGTTGATGTCCTGCTTCAGGGCGAAAACGAACAAATATTGCAGCAAGCCGGCCGCGAGATATTGGCAACTTTGGATCGGAAGGTAACTTTAGCTACTTTTCGCCCGGATGCAGACCCGCAGCAGCCGGAAGTGCAGATTCGCCCCAACTGGGAACAAGCGGAAATCTACGGGTTGAATGCGAGGCAAATCGGAGAGGCGATTCAGACAGCAATTCAAGGTTCTGTTCCCACGCAATTGCAGCGGGGAAACCGTTTGGTTGATGTGCGGGTACAGTTCGATCGCGCTTCTGTCCAATCGATTTCTGCACTCAAATTTATCCCTTTAACTGCTAGGGATAACAGCATTATCCGCTTGAGCGATGTGGCGAATATTGAACTGGGAAAAGCGCCTGGGGAAATTCAAAGGCTGAACCAGCGCCAAGTTTTCCTGATTGCTGGGAATGTTAATAAGGGCGCGAGTTTGGGCGACGCTTTGAAACAAGTGGATGAAGTTTTGTCGGAAATCAAATTGCCACCAGGAGTGCGAGTGATACCTAGTTCGGCGGCGGAAACTAACCGGGAATTGCAAAGTTCGCTGATTGTTTTGGGATCTTTGGCGGCGTTTTTGGTATTTGTGGTGATGGCGGTGCAGTACAATTCGCTTGTCGATCCGCTGGTGATTATGTTAACGGTGCCGCTGGCTTTGGCTGGGGGGATTTTGGGGCTGTATGCGACTAAAACTGCGATCGGCGCAACGGTGATTGTGGGGGCGATTTTGCTGGTGGGAATTGTGGTAAATAATGCGATTATTATGGTGGAGTTGGCAAACCAAATTCAGGAAGATGAAAAGGTCGATCGCACGACAGCAATTCTCAGGGCGGCACCTCAGCGCTTGCGTCCGATTTTGATGACAACTATTACCACAGTTTTGGGTTTATTCCCCCTAGCTTTGGGCATTGGAGACGGTTCGGAATTCTTGCAACCGCTGGGTGTGGTGGTGTTTTCCGGTTTGTCGCTGGCAACTTTGCTGACGCTGTTTATTATTCCCTGTTTCTATATTTTGCTGCACGATTTGTTCGGGATGTTTGCAGCGAAGAAGAAACCGCAGGCGGTTGCTATTCCCCTGCAGAAGGCGGGGAGAAAGAATGCGAATTTGTAATAATTTAGTGCCAGCAAATACGCGCTTTTCCCACAATCCGACAGGGAATTAATTCCCTGCTTCATAGCGAAAGTCGGTTAAAACCGACTGTAGATTTTGACGGGAAGTGCGATCGATTTTAGTCCTCTTGAGCGAGGACTTTTGCTATGAGACAGGGAATTAATTCCCTGTCGGACTGTCGGTTAAAACCGACTGTAGATTTTGAGGAAAAATACGATCTATTTCAGTCCTCTTTGAGAGGACTTTTGCTATGAGACAGGGAATTCATTCCCTGTCGGACTGTCGGATTTACCAACAATACCGCTACTGCATTCGATCTTAAGTTAACGCGCCGAGAATTAGTCGGTAAGGTGCGTCAGTAAACAGTCTCTGACTCCCCAAAGAAATTCCACACTGACGCACCCTACGATAAATGCTGCAAGATTTCAGTTAAAATAGAGCCTATCTACGCAGCATATCTAAATATTTTTATGCTAATTTTACCAAAACATGAAATACAAATTGACTGGTCGTTCTCATACATAAACCAACCCATTAATTCCGAGTGGGCGACGATTGTCAGTGGCGATCGCAAAAAAGTCTCTTTAGTCGATCGCAACTTGTCGCCAAAATACGAATACCAGCTTCCCGACGAAATTAGCTGTTTAGCCATCAGTCCCAAAGGCGATTTGCTGGCAGCAATTATGGCAAATGGCAATCATTTAGCAATTTTGACAGCAGAAAACCAGCTAGTTTTTGAAGAACAGCTACCTAACCCTCCTGTCAAGTATTTTAACAAGAATGGATTTGAGGACTGCTGGTTTGATGCAGACGGTGTGCGTTTTTGGTGTATCAAATTAATTGAAGGCGAGGAAGTCGAGATTCAAATTCGCGATACTAATTCATGGCATATCCAGCGAAAAATTAGGCTCAAAGACCCTTTTTATGGCCGTGGATTCTTGTTTCAACGACACCCAGAAAATCAAATTTTAGCTGTTTGGACTACCGAGGGTCAGGGCGAATCGCAAATCTATTGGCTTTATGATGATGGTATGACAATTCATGCCGTAGAAGTTCTCTGTGCCGATGATTACATGGGGCCTCCAGAATTTCACCCTGCTGGTGGCGAATTTTTAATAGTACATGATTGCGGCCGAAAAATCAGCCGATTCAGTTTTCCTGACCGCAATCTACTGGGAATATGCGAATGGCCTTGGCCTGGGCTGAGTGACGGTTTTGGTAGCTATATGTGCTACCTTTCAGACGATCGCATTCTAGTTAATACTGATGAAGGGCTCATGTATCTAATCGATATTAACAAAATGGAAATATCAGATCAACTAATTTTAATCGGTCATGAACCGCGTTCGTCTAAAGAACTTTATCCTAATCTCAAGGATGTTGAAGAAGTGCTTTGTGGCGACTTGCGCTATTTCTATCGTTTTGATTCAGATAGCATTCTGTCCGTTCATTCACAAGTCCTGAGTCAAGAACCTGACTCTAAACAGAAGACATTAGTTATTTTTGGGGGAAAAGAGCTGTTTGGTTCGCTGGCGAAGGTACAACAATCCGCACCCTACAGTAAATTATTCATTCAATCTTTAGGCATTTCTTAAGGATTTTCAATACAAAACGCTTCTTGTGCCGTGTTAGCTTTTCACTCGCTTTCCCACAATCCGACAGGGGTTGAAACCCCTGCCTCATAGCGAAAGTCGGTTAAAAACCGACTGCGGATTGTGTGGGAAAGCCTTATCGATTTTAGTCCTCTTTCAGAGGACTTTAGCTATGAGACAGGGAATTCATTCCCTGTCGGACTGTCGGATTTACCAACAATACCGCTACTGCATTTGATGTTCAGTTGAGACGCCTAGAATTAGTCAATAAGGTGTGTTTGACATCCAAAACTTTATGTTACAATAATACTACATAACAAACTGGCAAAACAAACTTAAACAAAAATGCCCTACGAAAAATTAGACATCTCAGCCCCAAAACCCGTGCTATCTTGGGCAAATCACGCCCTGGGCGAAAAAGAAACCAAGATGGCCGCCAACGTAGCATCTTTGCCCTTTGTATTCAAACACGTCGCACTAATGCCCGACGTACATTTAGGAAAAGGTGCTTTAGTCGGTTCAGTCATTGCCACAAAAGAAGCGATTATTCCGGCTGCTGTGGGCGTGGATATTGGTTGTGGCGTAATTGCTTTAAAAATGCCTTTCACCGCCAACAAATTAGAAGGCAAACTCAAACAAATTCGACTCGATATCGAAGCCGCAATTCCCGTGGGATTTGCGGAAAACAAGGAAGTAGAAAAAACAGTCATCAACTGGCAGGGATGGCGAGAATTTAAGGAACTTCATCAAGGCGTGCAGCACCAAGACAATAAAGCTTTAAAACAAATGGGTTCCCTCGGCGGCGGCAATCATTTTATAGAGGTTTGCGTTGATACTGAAAACTTTGTTTGGCTGATGCTGCACTCTGGTTCTCGCGGCATTGGAAATTTGCTCGCACAGCAGCATATCGACACTGCTAAAGATTTAGCTAAACTGGCAGAAATTAATCTGGCTGACAAAGATTTGGCTTATTTTGTAGCGGGTACGCCGGAGTTTGCGGCTTATTGGCACGATTTGCAGTGGGCGCAAGATTATGCTCGTTTTAATCGCGATGTGATGATGAATCGGTTTAAGCGAATTGTGGAAAAGCACGTTGCGGGCGGCAAATCTGTTAAGCCGTTATTAGAGGTGAATTGCCACCACAATTACGCGGAAAAAGAGGTGCATTTTGGAGAAGATGTGTATGTGACTCGCAAGGGTGCCGTGCGCGCGGATGTTGAGGATTACGGGATTATTCCGGGTTCGATGGGGGCGAAGTCTTTTATTGTTAAAGGGAAGGGAAATGCTGAAAGTTACTGTAGTTGCAGTCACGGTGCAGGGCGCTTGATGTCTCGCAATCAAGCTAAAAATGTATTCACTCTGGATGATTTTGTGCGGCAGACTGAGGGGGTTGAGTGCCGGAAAGATGAGCAATTTTTAGATGAAATTCCGGGGGCTTACAAGCCGATCGATCAGGTGATGAGTCAGCAGTCGGATTTGGTGGAAGTTGTGGCGACTTTGAAGCAGGTGGTTTGTGTCAAGGGGTGACAGAAACTGGTTTATTTGTACTTCTACCTGGAAAGTGCTTTATGGGAAGAGGGGGGAAATCAAGCCGCTGTTGATTTCCCCCCTCTTGACAAACGCTTTGTTTTTTGATTCTTTTCTCTAACACACCATCTGTCTCGACTCCATTTCTAGCAAGCGCAGCAGTGTTTCGTCGCCCTTGGCTTTGGCTGCTTCCTTTCTACGATCGAGAATATTGCAAATATTCGCCCGGTGCACTTGCGCCACTTCCACAACTGTTGGGTAATATTCCACCGCCGCTGAGGCGCGAGCTGCTGCGACATCCCGATCGCGAGCTTGAGAATCTTTCTTTGTGGTATAGTTTGTGCCGCCGTATTTTTTGGGGTTGGGAATGTGTCTCGGATACCGATAGTTCCAGTTTTGGCCCCGATATTTGCCCGCCACTTCGCCTTCGATCATATCAACTGTCGGAATGTCGTACTCGTAGTTTGAGCCGCGATAAGTGAGTTTCATATTTTTTGATCCTTATATTTATCGAGATAAAAAGGGCAGTCAGGTCAGATTTGGTTTTCTTCGCTAAAACTTTTTTAGTTTCTGTATTCAATTATACTGTTTTTTTAGATAACTCGCTTTTTTTTACAAAAATTAATATTTTGAGTGGGAGACGGCAAGAAAAAAACCCGCCGCAGCGGGTTTAATCGAGTTTTTGACTGATTCGAGCAGCACCCGGAGCGAAACTGGTTCGGTTCCGAATAACTAGCCGACTGTCACCTGATCGGTTTGCACGTCTGTGGCACCTTCTTCAGCAGAGGCGATCGCCACCAACTTGTTGAGAATTTCCTGACTGGGAACTTGACCTTTGAGAACAACCGTGCCGCTGAGCTGAGCCACATAAACAGTCTCGATATCAGCAACTTCTGCATCGCTGTCAAAAGCTAAAGCAACCCGCTTCGCTAAGCCACTTTCGTCAAAATTTCCGTCTGGGCCGACTTTAGCAGGAGCGATGGATTGCGCTTGTGCTGCTTGCTGTACTACTTGTGCCATCGGTTCAGCCGGGGCTTCAGGCTTTTCGAGTCCGAACAGTCTTTTAAACCAACCCATATTAGTTGAGTCTCCTGAAAATACACTTTTTACACGATAGCTCTAGAATTCCAAAAGACTCGTAATTGTTGCAAAACTCAGCGAAATTTATCAAAATGTTTTATCGGGAGACTTTCACAATCTAAAATCTTAAATAGTATTTAGATGTTGATGTTGCTATTTGATGTATAGGACGATCGCTACGCCACCGATAGCAGACCAGTAGTCGAAATAGTTGCCCCACTGTCACCTTAAAAAACTGCACAATGCCCCGGAATACATTCCCGGTTTGTTGAATTACCGGGGACATCTCGTGCGGGTCATCGAACTGTGTCTACTGATACAAGGGACGGTAGCCCGCGCTTAATTGAGGGTAGTCCTGCATGAGTAGCGATCCGATTCGATCTAACCCGGTCTGTAGAAGCAGATAAAAGGCAAAAATCACTAATTGTTTACCAATTAGCAATTAGCAATTAGCAATTTAGGACTGACGCACGATTGTTTAGAAAGCGGGTTTTTTTACGAAAATACGTGTTTTAGACCGCACACGGGCGTAAAAAACCCGGTTTCATCAGTCCCGATGCGTCCAGGACTGCAATTCTCAAGTCCCAATTATTACTCACCAATTCCCAATTAGAGATAGTTAAATCTAATGCTTAACTTTTTAGATAATAGTGTTCTGCTTCCGACCAATTCAGCTTCAGCAACGAATCATCTCCCCATGTCAGCTTGAGACTCGGCTTAATGGCTGTCACGCCCAAAGCGCTAATAATCTGCGCTGCTACAGCTTTCGCCAATAGTGGCGGTACAGAATTTCCGACTTGGCGAAAACCGTGCCATTTTGTAACGTGAAATCTAAACCAGTCAGGGTAGGAATGCAGCCGCGCAGCTTCTCTGACTGTAATGCACCGAGGGGCGATCGGGTGAATCGGTCTCGGCGAAGTATAAGCCCCCCTCGCCCTGTCGGTTCCCGCCCTGAGAGTGTTGCAAACTCCCTGGGGGTGAAGCTTGTAAAAACGGCTGATCGGCTCTTTTTCGCCGTGTTTAGCAGCCTGAAACCTTTCCATACATTCCTGAGAATGTTTAGTTCGCAAACTACAAGAGAGGATTTGTCGATCGTACTCGCGATCGTAGGAATAATCATCATCCAAACCATCGATTCCGCGCATTATACTCGCATAAGTGCTGCACTTTCCGTACTCCGCGATTACCCAATCTCGGTGCAGCAACTCGCTGTAATTTTCCACTTCCGGCAAATCTCCAATCGCATCCCAAACTGTCGGGACAGGAGGTAAATTAACTTTTTTATACCGTTTAGGAACTTTAATTTTCGGGAGTATAGTCGTTTGATGAGGATATTTTGGCAGCTCATAATCTTGTTTGCATCCAATCAGAAACAATCGTTTTCGAGCTTGCGGCACTCCGTAGTGAACGGCGTTTAGAACTTGATAGTTTTCTTCTACTTGATAGCCTGCTTCCATAAAATAGCTAATTAAAAGCTTCAGGAGTTCTTTGTGTTCTCCTGATGCAATTCCCGGCACATTTTCCATTACAAAAAACTTGGGTTTTAGCTCCAAAACTAAGCGTTGAAAGTGAAAAATTAGAGAATTTCGCGGGTCGTCCACATCGCGCTTGCCCATCATGGAGAATCCTTGACAGGGCGAACCGCTGATTACTACGTCTATCTCGCGCCGCCCGATCGCCGATTTTTTCCGAATTTCTGAGCCCGTAAGCGCTGTGACATCTTTGCACAGAATAGAACACAGCGGGAAATTAAACTCGTGTGTGGCGCAGTGAATAGGGTCAATTTCGACTGATGCAAGTACATCAAAACCTGCTTGTTCAAAGCCCAGGGTCATGCCGCCCGCGCCTGCAAATAAATCAACAGCGATCGGTCGCTTTTTCCGATTGCTTGGCATAACATTTCAATAAAAAAGTTGCTTTAATAGAAATTAAGGAAATCAACCGCGTTTCTGGTAATAAATCGTGGGTTTGTCCACAAGCCAGCCACAAAGTAAGCGGGTTTATACATAACCTTTCAATACAAAAATTGCTTTAATAAGCAGTATTTAATTTGACATTTTTCATTATTTCCGCAGCGGCCCGATCGCACACACCCACATCTCCGAGACTTTCGCGCATTTCCCGATAACCTGCTTTCATTTGCTGGCGCCGATCGGCATTTTGTAGCAATTCCAGTGCGTGGTTCACTATATTTTCCGCAGTCGCCTCGTCTTGCAGCAACTCCGGGACGATCGGCTTCATTTGCACCAAATTGGGCGGAGACATAAAAGGAATCGAAAATTTCAGCACGTGGCGAGCAATAATCGCCGTAATCGGACTGACGCGGTAGGCGACAACTTGCGGAACGTCGAGCAAAGCTAGCTCTAGATTAACAGTACCAGATTTAGCGATCGCCAGATCGGCAGCGGCTAATATTTCCAGAGTTTGATTTTCTAACAGAGTAGCCCGCAAACCGTAATTCTCGATCGCCTGTTCGATTTTGCTGCGAAAAGCTTTGTTAGCAAGCGGAATCCAAAAATGAACTTCCGGCAATTTAGCTTGAATAATTTGAGCTGCCTCAAATATAACCGGCATCAGGTACTTGAGTTCTTGGTGTCTGGAAGCGGGAATTAGGGCGATCGACACCTGTTCCGGCACAATTCCCAAAGTTTTGCGGGCAACTTCCCGGCTGGGCGCAGATTGCATTCTATCCACCAAAGGATGACCAACCCAACTCACTTGAGCTCCTTTGTCTCGATAATAACAAGCTTCTTCGGGGAAAATTGCCAAAAGTTTGTCGCAAATATTGACAATCAGATCGGTATTGCGAGGAGAAATCGACCAAACCCATTCTTGAGGTGCGATGTACCAAACTACCGGCAAATCAGGCAAACAGCGGCGGATGTAGCTGCCAATACCGAGATTTGGAGTCAAATAATCAATCAATACAACAGCATCGGGGCGAAAGTTTTTGAGATATTGTTTAGCTTTTTGCTGAACTTGGATCGTGGGCAAAATATACGGCACTGATTCTATGAGGCCCATAGAACCAATGCCCACAGTATCGCCTAAAATAGTAGCACCCGCTTCCGCCATACGAGGGCCGCCCAATCCGGTTATTTCTAACTCCAAACCGGCGGCAACAGCGTGACGTTTTAAGGCGGCAACTAACAAAGCTCCTTGCAAATCGCCCGAAACCTCACCAGTGCTGATAAAAATTTTCATATTCTGACTTTAAACAGGTGAGATGTTTGCTAATAACTCGGTAACAGCATCATATTGATCGGGCATATTAGCACAGCGTAGGAGTAATTCTAAGTCTAGATCGGGAAGGAATGTACTCCGGGAAATCTGCTCATAATTATTGTCACCTGTTAAGTAATAGAGAGATAACTGACTATTTTGCCAAAACCAGACTTCCAGAACGCCCAATCTTTTGTAGAATTCTAGAGTATTTATCCCACCACTGGTAATTACCACTTCAATCGCAATATCTGGGACTATTTTTTGCGTTCCTATATCATAGGAATCATCCGGCTCTTTTCTACCGCCTAATTCTCTGTTACCTAGAGTCGGGCCGCCCTTGCCGTAAAATCGAATCCCATTTGCTCTCATATATGCCTCTAGCAGCATACAGAGAGTTTTCTTGATTATTTCGTGTTCGGGCGAGACAGTCATAATTTGCAGTAGTCGATCGAGATAGAAAAATTTCACACCTCTGAAATCTTTAAAAGCTGCTTCTATAGCTTCAAATTGCTCCCAACTAACATCTGAGAACCTGATGCAGCCATCTGGTTCTGTTTCAGGAGATGTAGATTTGACTGAAGTATATACATTCATAGGGCAACAGTCGCTTAGTTCATAGGTTTATTCTACCTCATTCACTTTTTGCCAGGAATCAAACCGCGCCGCCCTTTGGTTATCGACTGCTGCAAAAATCTCTGCAGGTGCTGCAAGTGGGGGTTTTCTGGCAATAAATCCAACTGTTCCAAAGCTCGATCGAGAGTGTAGCCAGAACGGTATAGAATACGAAAAGTTTTCTTCAAAACTAGCAAATCTTCTGCTGTAAAACCGGCGCGTTCGAGACCTACTTTGTTGATTGCTCGCACTCTCGAAGGATTCCCCTCGACTAGCATATAAGGAGGTACGTCTCGATCGATCCTGCTCAAGCCGCCCACCATAGACAAGCGGCCGATCTGGACAAACTGGTGAACGCCCAAAACACCGCTCAATCGGGCTTGAGACTCGATTTTAACGTGTCCGGCTAAGGCTACAGCATTGGCGATAATTACTCGATCGGCGATCGCGCAATTGTGTCCCACATGAACATAAGCCATCAATAGATTATGATTGCCAATTGTCGTGCTTTCCCCCGCTCCAGTAGCGCGGTTAATTGTCACGTATTCCCGAATGAGATTGTTGTCGCCAATTTTCACCCTAGTTAGAGAACCCTCATATTTCAAATCTTGAGGTTCCAAACCAATCGCCGCACCGGGGAAAATTTGATTGCGAGCGCCTATTTCGGTTAGTCCGTCGATAATTGCATGGGCGCCAATCTTAGTATCCGGCCCGATTTTCACTCTTTCCCCAATTACAGCATAAGCTCCCACTTCTACAGTCGGGTGAAGTTCAGCGCCGGGATGAATCACAGCAGTTGGGTGAATCAAAGTAAGCATTTGTCAGTTTTTTTGCTGGTAAGTGGGAAGGAAGAAGGAAGAAGGAAGAAGGAAGAGGGAAGAAGGAAGAGAAAAGAAGGCATTTTTTAAATTTTAAGATTGTTTCGTTCCGAGGAACGCTTCGCGGTTTTAATTTAAATTCAAAACTCACAACTCAAAACTACCCGCAAGCCCTCAGCAATTCCCAAGTTAATCTACCATCGAAAACATCAATTCTCCTTCACAAACTTTTTGTCCGTCTACTTCAGCCAGAGCCTGCATTTTTGCGAAGCGACGGCGTTTTACCCACAGCAATTCTACAGTCATCAGCAACCGATCGCCCGGTACAACCTGACGGCGGAACTTGACTTTATCAATTCCGGTAAACATCCACAATCCTTGCTCGATGTCGGGCAACTGAGCCAGAACAATACCGCCAACTTGAGCCATAGCTTCGACAATTAATACCCCAGGCATAATCGGCCTTCCGGGAAAATGACCTTGAAAATGCGGTTCGTTGAAAGTCACATTTTTAATTCCTACAGCCCTCTCGGACGGCACGTAATCAACAATCTTGTCAACCAGTGCAAAAGGATAGCGATGAGGCAATAATTTCTGAATTTCTTCGAGAGTAAAAGTAGATTTAACCGCTGGAGAATCCTCACCGTTTTTGGTGGGGACGGATTCAGAATTAGCAGTATTGAGGGTGTTAACTTCAGTCAGCGTGGACATTGCTTGAAGACTTTTGAGTGTGGTATGGCAGAAGGCAGAAGGCAGAAGCAATCTTAACAGATCGCCTGTTTTTTCCTAACTTTTATCTAGCTAAGCTAGAGCTTCCGATTTCAGGGATTGGGCGAGTTGGACGTGTAAGTTGTGACTGGCTTTGTAAGCCAAGTAGTGAGCTTTTGGCCAAGTTCCTAGCAGACTGAGGTCGCCTGCTAAGTCTAGGATTTTATGGCGCACCGGTTCGTTGGCAAATCTCAAAGGCGGGTTGAGCCAGCCGGATCGATCGCAAACTAGGGCGTTTTCTAGGGTACCACCTTTGATCAAACCTGCTTGTCGCAATTGGTCAACTTGGCGGGCAAGTCCAAAAGTGCGGGCTGGGGCGATCGCGCTAGCAAAACTTTCTGCCTCTGGCGACCAACTGTACCATTGATTGCCGATCGCCGGTTCCTCAAAATCAATTCCGTAACTAAACCGAGTTTCCGCTGACGGTAAAGCCGCTGCAAAAGCATCCCCGTGACGCACCCAAATTGGCTGTTCTAGGACGAAGGAGGAAGTGGGGTCTTGCTTCGATGCTTGAGGAACTAAGCCCGCATGGGCGATCGCCTCTACCCAAACCAGAGCCGAACCGTCCAGCAGAGGCACTTCCGGACCATCAACCTCAATTCGAGCATTATCCGCTCCCATCCCCGCCAAAGCGGCTAATAGATGCTCTACAGTGCGAATTTGACCGTCGATACCTGCGAGTTCAGTTGAAAGTGCAGTCTGGCAAACCGCCTCAATTTTTGCAGGAATGATTGGAGCACCGGGCAAGTCAATTCTGACAAAATAGCGGCCTTCACCAGCCCCAGCAGGCAAAACTCTGACGCGAGTTTGTTCGCCGCTGTGCAAACCGATTCCCGACAGTTCAAATTCAGATTTTAAGGTACGTTGAGTCATTTGGAAGAAGGAAGAAGAAAGACCGAAAAGGGAAGAAGTCTGAGGGAAGAAGCAAGTTAACAGTAGGGTGCGCAATGGGCACCTGAGACAGGATTGGTAGGGTGCGCCATAGGCACCTTACCAATTACCAATTACCAATTACCAATCACCAATTAGTCCTTACTCCCAACTAATAACTAATGACTGCTGACTCATGACTCTTCGTTAATTAGAATCGCTCGCCAATCCCAAAGTGAATTTGATTGTCGCCGGTGTCGTTGATACCGTAATCGATCCGGATCGGCCCTAAAGGAGATTGAATCCGCACGCCGAGGCCGTAACCGTAACCGCTACCGGGCTTTTCGCGGATACCGGCCGGGTCGCCCGGGACATCTTTGCCCGTGCCCAAGTCGGTGCCAGCATCCAAAAATAGCGCTCCGCCGATAAACGAAATAATCGGGAAACGGTACTCAACGCTGGCTTCTAGGAAGCTGCGGCCTGCTCCCATGTCGCCTTCGTCGTATCCGCGCACCGAGTTGGCGCCGCCCAAGGCAAAGGCTTCGTAGGGAGGCAAATCTCCGAATACGGTGCCGCCTCTAAAACTAAATGCCAGGGTTTGAGGGCCGGGGGTAAAGTTAGTGTACTTGACTGGTAGGTACAAGCTGTAGCTGGCCCGCAGGCGGTTTAACAGGATGCTGCCGGAACCTACAGGGATCGATTGTTCCATGCCAAATCTGAGCAGGGAACCGCTAGTGGGGCGGAGGGGGTCGTTGCGCCGATCGCGCACAACACCTGCTTGCAGTGTTGTCAAGTCATCCGAACCCGAATCGCTAAAACTTAACAGGTTGCCGAGTTCGTCCCGGGATTCGCGACGGCCTTTGCGATCGGTAATTGAAATTCGCTGGTACTGCAAGCCGAGTGAAGCAGTCCACTCAGAATCGACAAAAGGATTGCGCGACAGGGGACGGGTGAAATTGATGCCGGCACCGGTGCGGACGACGCGGGGTCGATCGTCGTTGGGCAGTCTGACTTCCTGTTCGCCGCCGTCAAAAATCACGCTGATCGATCGTCTTCTAAAAATATTAGCCGTGAAAGAAGTCCGGTAAGGATCGCCCGCAATCCAGGGGTCGGTAAAACTCAGGTCAAACAGGGTTTGGCGTTCCCCGATTTGTACTTCAGCCCCCAATTTTTGGTTCCTACCGCCCAAGTTTTGCTGCTGGTAACTCACCGTACCGAACAAACCCGTCGCGGAACTCAAACCCGCACCCGCCGCCAGAGAACCGGTATTTTTCTCGATGACGTTGACAATTACTCTTGCCTTGCGGGGGTCTGTCGTTCCCGGTTCCAAGGCAAGCCGCACGTCTTCAAAAATTCCCAAACCAAACACCCGTCTCAAATCCCTTTCCGCCTTGGTGCGGTTAAAGATGTCTCCGGGCTTGAGTTCTACTTCGCGGGTGATGACAAAGCGGCGGGTGTTGCCTCCGATCGGCTGACCCGTTGCATCTGTTGCCTCTCCCTCCTTGTTCAGGAAGCGGACATCAACGGATTCGATCTGGCCTTCTGCCACTTGCAGGGTCACTGTTCCGTCGTCTGCTACTTGCGGGGCATCAGTGATTTGGCCCAAAACATAGCCGTTGTCTTGATACCACGCATTAATTTTTTTCACTCCCTCCTCAAAGCGGCGGAGGTTGAGAATTTTGCCGTATTGATCGCGGAAGCTTTCGTCAATTACGCTTTGGGGCAGCACTTGCTGACCGGTGATTGTCACTCCCCGCAGCACCGGATTTGCCTGGACAATAAAAGTTACCCGGACGCCCAACGGGGTGTCTTCGGGTACTGCCCGCACGTTTCTGAAAAAGCCCGTGGCAAAAATGGCGTTGATGTCTTGTTGCAGTTGGCTGCGGTTGGTCGTGCGTCCCGGTTGGGTGCTGATGACTCGGTAAATCTCGCTTTCCAGGTCTCCCGTCGCCCCGGTGACGGTAACTTCTGCAACTAGCACTTGCGGTTCGGCGGGCCCTGCTGGTGCGGGGGTTTGTCTCGGCTGCGGTGCTGGGACTGAGGGCAAGGTGGGAACGGTGTTAGCCGGCGGTCTGGTCGGGGCCGGTCTGGGGGGAACTTGGTCGTTTTGAGCGATCGCCCCGGATTCCTCTGGTTTCCCTAGCTCTGCTGTCATCCAGGCGGGCGTTACAGCCAATTCATCGGGGGGGAGCGAGCTGTCCTGTTGCGTGTCTGGCAGGGCGTTTTGGCTGCTAGAAGCGGGGGAGGGGTTGGATGCTAGCTCGGGTTTGAGTTCAAGGTCTGCAGGTGAAACCGGGGAAGACGGGTCTGTGACTCGGTTTGGGGGATCGTCGTTCTCTCCTCTGGCAGGGGCCGCAGCTATTTTTAGGGCTTCCCCTTTGCTAGTTTTAGCGGCTTTGCGGTTTTGAGGAGGGTTTTGGGTTAATTCTGCAATGGGGCGATCGGGTAATTCGATCGACGGGGCGGGCTGGGCGGCAGCCAAAGCTTCCTCTGCAGATTCAGAGTAGGATGTTTGGCCACTTGCCGAATTTGATAACCCGAATGTTGCTGAGGCAGTAAAAACTGCCACCAATACAGCAGATAAACGCATTTTTGTTCACTTTTTTGGAATCCACACACCACATTAGTCATTAGTCATTAGTCATTAGTCATTAGTTATTAAGTCGGTTGAATTTCGCGCTGATCGCTAATTGATGACTGTTGACCGCTGATTGCTGACATCGAAAGCAGAAGGGTAACAAACTGTGCAATTCTAGCGCATTACCAAGGCCTCTAGACTTTCTGAGCGAGAACCCGTTGGAGAACTTGCTGGTAAGCGGTTTCTACCGATCCTAAGTCGCGGCGGAATCGGTCTTTGTCCATAACACGGGCGTCGGGGTCGGCTTCTGCGTTGTCCCAGAGGCGGCAGGTGTCGGGACTGATTTCGTCGGCGAGGATCAGATTTTGATGTTGGTCGATACCGAATTCTAGTTTGAAGTCTACCAGGGTGATGCCGCACTGGCTGAAAAATTCCTTGAGTATTTCGTTAATTTCGCGGGCGGCGATGTCTAGTTGGTCTACTTGTTCGGGGGTGGCTAGCTGCATTAACAGCAGTCGGTCGCGGGTCAGCAGCGGGTCTCCCAAATCGTCGTTTTTGTAATAAAACTCGACCAGCGGCGGATCGATCGTTGTGCCGAGGGCGAGTCCGGTTTGTTTGCAAAGACTGCCGGCGACAATGTTTCTGACAACTACTTCCAAGGGCAAGATTTGGACGCGGCAGACTCGCATTTCGTTGGGGGCCGGCGTGTCGATGTAGTGGGTGGGAATGCCTTTGGCTTCCAGCATCCGAAACAGGTGCGCGGATACGGCACAGTTGATTTCGCCTTTGCCGGCGATGCTGCCGCGTTTCTGGGCGTTAAAGGCGGTGGCGTCGTCTTTGAAGTGGGTCAGCAAAATTTCGTTGTCTTCGGTGGAGTAGAGGATTTTGGCTTTGCCTTCGTAGAGTTTGCGATCGGCTGACATGGCAATTAATAATAATGTAGATGAGTTTTAGATTTTACAGTAGCTCGATCGGGCGTTATTGGCGAGTTTTTGGTTCTCGGCTGCGCCGCTGATGCTCTGACGGGCGAATACGCCTGTAGATAGATAACGCGATTGGCTGAGGCATAAATGATTCTTGACAAAGGACAATAGAAATTAGAGCTGCTGGGTTCGCGATCTGTACTGACTGAACCTCGCCAACGAAACTGGCGCTTAAACAACATCTGTAAAATGGCTGATTTATGGAAGACAAAAAAATTCATATCCTCTTGGTCGAAGATGATGAGGTTGATGTGATGAACGTCCGGAGAGCGTTCAAAAAAAATAACATCGTTAACCCCCTCTACATGGCTGCCAACGGATTAGAAGCTCTAGCTATATTGCGCGGAGAAGCAAAAATAGAGCCTGCAATGCCTCAAGCGCGCCGGTTGATTTTGCTTGATTTGAATATGCCGAGAATGAACGGGATCGAGTTTTTGCGAGAATTGCGGTTGGATGAAAGTTTGAGGTCGATTCCGGTGATCGTTCTCACAACTTCTAATGAAGATAGAGATAAGGTAGAAGCTTATAATTTAAATGTAGCGGGGTATATTCTTAAACCTGTCACTTTTTCTAACTTCGTGGAAGTTATGGCTACCCTCAACAGATACTGGATGTTGAGCGAAATCCCCTAAAATAGTAAATATTTAATAATCAAAAAAAACAATGTGGTTTGTGATTTTTCATCTGTGCAGTTGTTTTAATTTCTTTTTGCAGACTGCAACTTTTTCGGAGTAATCCACAATTCGGTTGTTATGGACAAAATTCTCAAAATTCTGATAGTTGATGACGATGCAGTCGATCGGATGGCGGTCAAACGCTCGCTCAAGTCCGCTGGGGTTGCGGCAGAAGTTACAGAAGCAGAAGACTGCGCGGATGCCCTGACCAAACTCTCGGTAAGTAAAAATTCTAACCAGGCGATCGCGAAACTCTCAAAACAAGATAAATCTCAATATTATTTAAACGAGGTTGAGGAGCCAGAAAATTCGCTGCTATTAAATCAGATATTTGAGTGCAAATTTGACTGCGTATTTCTAGACTACGGCTTGCCCGACGGAGACGGACTGACTTTGGTGCAAGATGTACGGGAAGCTGGGATAAAAGTTCCCTTAATTGTGCTCACAGGTCAAGGCGACGAACAAATTGCTGTGGAATTGATGAAAGCGGGAGCTTCTGATTATATCGCTAAAGGCAAGATGTCTCCAGAGAGTTTGGCCCGCAGTTTGTACAATGCCATTCGCGTTTACCGCGCCGAATTTGAGGCGTTTCATACGAGTGAAAAACTTAAGGAAAGCGAGGAACGGTACAGGTTAGTTTTAGAGGGAGTGAACGACGGAATCTGGGATTGGGATTTAAGTAAAAACGAGGTTTATTGGAACGATCGCCTTTTGGAAATTATCGGTTTGTCGCGGGAGGAATTTGGCAGCACTATGGAAGCTCTCTACAACCGCCTGCACCCGGAGGACAAGGAGGGCATTGTCACGGCGATCGCCGCTCACTTAGAACAAGAAATAGACTACAATGTAGAATTCCGGCTGCTGCACTCTTCCGGTTTTTATCGTTACTGCACTTCTCAGGGAAAAGCTCAGCGAAATTCCCAAGGAAAAGTGGTGCGGATGGCCGGCATGATTAGCGACATTACTGAGCGGAAACAGGCGGAAGATGCTCTAGAAAGAGAACGGCAGCAACTGAAACAAATTATTAATTGCGTCCCGGTAGCAATGGCGATGTTCGATACGGAAATGCGCTATTTAGCTAACTCTCACAAATGGCTGACTCAATTTAATTTCGAGTGGCAGTCACTAACTAATCTCAGTCATTACGAATTGTTTCCAGATACGCCAAATCGCTGGAAAGTGATGTATCAACAAGTGCTTAAAGGTGAGGTAGTTTCTGTGAGCGAAGATGCTTGGGAACGAGCAGACGGTTCTGTGATGTACCTGCGCTGGGCCGCTCACCCTTGGTACAATCCCGACGGCCAAGTCGGGGGAATTGTGATGGTGGCTGACAAGATTAATGAGTTGGTGGAAGCGCGAGAAACTGCCCTAGAAGCGAGCCGGGTGAAGTCGCAATTCTTGGCAAACATGAGTCACGAAATTCGCACTCCGATGAATGGGGTTTTGGGCATGGCTCAATTGCTGCTGCGCGCTCCTCTGGAACAGAAACAGCGGGAGTGCGCTCAGACTATTTACCGCAGTGCTGAACATTTGCTGAGCGTGATTAATGATATTCTCGATTTCTCTAAGATTGAAGCGGGAGAAATGCGGCTGGAAAAAGCTGATTTTGATTTGGATAACTGCATAGAATCGGTGATAGCAATCATAGCACCTTTGGCAGAAGAAAAAGATATTGAATTGAATATTTTAGTTGACAGTTCGGTGCCGAAAAAGTTAGTGGGCGACTCTGGCCGGTTAAAGCAAATTTTGTTAAATTTGACGGGTAATGCGATAAAATTTACCGATCGCGGTCAAGTTTTAGTTCACATAACTGTCAAGCGGGGCGATCGATCGACCGGAGGCCCCGAAGGAGCCAAATTGCTATTTTCGGTGCGGGACACTGGCATTGGAATTTCGGCAGAAGGGCAAACAAAGCTGTTCCAATCTTTTTCTCAAGTAGACGATTCTCCTACTAGGCCTTACGGCGGGACGGGTTTGGGTTTGGCTATTTGCAAGCAGTTAGTGGAGACAATGGGAGGCGACATTGGGGTTCGCAGTTTGCTAGGCAGCGGTTCGACTTTTTGGTTTGCTATACCTTTAGAAAAACAGTTGCAAGTTGAGCCTCGTGAGCCAGAACTTGCGGGTAAGAAGCTGTTAGTAGTCTCTGGAAGCGCTTTGAGGAGGGCGGCGGTACGATCGCTCGCTCAAAGTTGGGGTGCTCGCTGCGACGAGGCAGAAAGTGCTACTGATGCTTTGACTTGGTTGAAAAATGCTCAGGGCGGGATTTCTCAGCATTCGGGGGCAGGGAAAAAAAGCTGCGATGGAGTGCTTGTGGACTTGCAAATGCCGGATTTGAATGCGGAGGAATTTGGTTTGAAAGTGCGATCTATACAGGCAGTTGGCTCGTTAATCGCCATGACTGCTTTGCGGGAACAGTCGAAAGCTGAAGCGCTTTGCAGCCTGGGTTTTAGCGGCTATGTACTCGAACCGGTGCGGCCTTCCCGCCTGCTTGAAGCTTTGCTGGCCCCTGTTAAGGAAACGGGAAATGTTGGGAACTTGGAAGCTGCTAATACTGACAAGTTGCCAGCAGTTAATTCTCAAGATGTTACTCCCTATTCGCCGTCATCGCTGAGAATTTTACTGGTGGAAGACCACCCGATCAATCAACAAGTTATTGTCGCACAGTTAGCGGTTTTAGGCTATCACGCTGACTGTGCCGCCAACGGTCAAGAAGCGCTGAATTTGCTGGCAGACAACACCTATGATTTAGTGCTGATGGACTGTCAAATGCCGATACTTGACGGTTACGAAACTGCACAAAAGTTAAGGGAAATCGAAGGAGGCGATCGGCATACTTTTGTGATTGCTTTAACTGCTCACGCTATGCCGGGGGAACGAGAAAAATGTCTGGCGGCGGGGATGGATGATTATCTCAGCAAACCTGTAGATTTAGATGCTTTGGCGGCGGCACTGAAAAAGTATGAAACCCAAAATGTTCAGTTTGAAAATAAGTATGGAGTTAAAAGTATTAAGTGGGAAAACAATTCTCACTTAGCAACAAATTATAAAGAAGTTTGGGAAAAAGCGCAGGTTGTGGGTGTGCCGCCACCAAGGGCGATCGCACTTCCAAGTTGGGAACACGCAGACTGCGACGGACTGTTCGACAAGAGCAGATTGGAGCAACTCGGACGAGTTAATATTAAATTGCCAGAGCGACTTTTGCAAGCATTTGTGGGAAACGCGCAAGCTGATGTGGCTGCTGCCAAAATAGCTGTAGAAGCTAAAGATTGGCAAACTGTCGAATATCAAGCACATCGTCTCAAGGGAACTTCAGCTAATGTGGGAGTTGCTTTGATGTCGAATTTAGCTGCACAATTGGAACATCAAGCGCGAGTCTTTCAATTTGAACCGCTAGCTCTGGAACTGTCAACAATTGAGGGGGTTGAGAACATATTAATGAGTTTATCAAGTCATTTAGCCCGAGTTAAAGAATTTGTAGAAAATCGAATGTTTGGTTGATCTGCTAGTAGATGGTAGTCGATTATTATTATAGTCAGGAATAGAAATCGCAACTATACCAACCAAATCAGCCTTCGCGTGACTGAGAAATAAAGAGATAAAGTACGGACTGCCCACCCTAAATATATAAGTTCTCCCTAAGTTCTATTTCTTGATTCCTTTCTTTCTTCACTCTGTGTCCTCTGCGTTCTCTGCGGTTAATTAAAAAAAATTAATTTAGCTATGACTTACGATACCAGTAAAAACACTATCTTAGAGAGCAAACAATTAGAAAATAATGGAGCAAGGCTGACGCCTTTGATGGCTTTTGCTCGGGAAGTTTTGTTGTACGAACAGGAGGCAGATCCTCCGGCTATGCGTTCCCCAGATCTGGCGGGTAACGAGGGAGAATATCAGGCAGTTGTGGTGGATAATCTGGTTGCAAAAGTAGCTCGCTGCTGTCGGGAAAGCAAGATTGGAAAAAAATTACCGACGGCTTTTTACATTCACGTTTCGGCTCTGCCGACACTCAATCCTGTACTCGTAATTTACGAAAATTGTGCCAGACATACTCTCGAAAATATTGAAGAAGCAACTTTAGTTAAATTTTCACTTGCTCGACCTAAAATATCTTATCTTTTTTACCCTGATTTCGATACAGATGCTCACCCTGCTTTGCAAACCAGCATCCAAATTAATCTCGAAACAGGGCAAGTTAAATATTTCGATTACAGCAACAGCGAAAATCCCCCGGTTTTGCACCGGAAGGAAACTTTTATAAGTGCGGATTATCCGAATTACGAAAAGTTTGCTCGACTCACTCGCAGCGAGGAAGGATGGGGACTGCTTGACAATACTAGCGTTATCGGCACTCGCGAGGGTTGGCTCAAATATTTAGGATATTGCGGTGTCGAAATTCAAGATCATGCTGTAGTCGAGCGTTTGAGACAGGAGAATAGCGATCTTTCAATTCCTAAAATCGAGCGACACAAAGCTGCGATGGTACGTAACTCGCTTTCTAAACCTTTGCGTTTGGTTTTAGAAGCTGATTTAGCAATCGATGGGGCGACTTTTTTTGATTACGGTTGCGGTTACGGCGGGGATATTAAATATATTGCACAAGAGGGTTATGCTATTTCTGGTTGGGACCCATACTATCAGCCGGATACTCCGCGAGTTTGTGCGGATATTGTGAATATTGGTTATGTGATTAATGTAATTGAATCTTTGGCGGAACGCCGAGAAGCGTTGCTGAATGCTTGGGAATTAACTAAGAATTTATTAGTTGTGGCGGCTCAGGTTTTGATTGATGATAGCGATCGAGGTCAAATTGCTTATGGGGATGGGGTGATTACTTCTCGAAATACTTTTCAGAAGTATTACGAACAAGAAGAGTTGAAGGTTTATATAGACCAAGTTTTGAGTGTTGATGCAATTCCTGTGGCTTTGGGGATTTATTTTGTGTTTCGGGATGCTGCGGAGGGTGAAAGTTTTCGTGCTTCTCGGTTTCGATCGCACTTATCGACGCCCAGAGTGCGATCGCAAGTTAAGCGGTTTGAGGATTATGCGGATATGTTGGCTCCTTTGATGGCTTTTGTGAGCGATCGGGGCCGGCTTCCGGTTAAAGGCGAATTAGCGGAAGAATCGCCAATTAAGGAGGAATTTCACAGTTTTAATCGCGCTTGGAGGGTGATTTTGCAAGCAACGGATGCGGATGATTGGGAGAAAATCGCCGACAAGCGCCGTCAAGATTTGCTGGTATATCTCGCTCTCAACGGTTTGGGCGATCGGCCTTCAATCCGCCGACTCCCGGCTCAAATCCGCAACGACATCAAAGGTTTGTTTGACAATTATCAAAAAGCTTGCACTTTGGCTGATTTAATGCTGTACAGTTTGGGCAAAGCTGATATTGTTGCCGATTGCTGCGAAGATAGTGCGATCGGCTACAAACAGCCCGGTACTCTTTCAGTTCACGTCTCTGCATTAGAAGAACTCGACCCTTTACTGCGGCTGTATGAAGGCTGTGCAAACCGCACAATTGGCAGACTTGACGGCGCGACAATCATCAAATTTTACGCTCGCAAACCTCAAATTTCCTATTTATTTTATCCCGATTTTGACACTAACCCGCATCCAGCCCTGCACACGGCTATGCACATACATTTGCGCAACCTTTCTGTCAGCTATCAAGACTACTCGGATGTTTACAATCCGCCAATTTTAGTGAGAAAAGAAGCTTTTGTTACTGCTAGTTATCCGCATTACGAAAAATTTGCGAAACTCAGCCGCCAAGAAGAAAAGTTAGGGATTCTGGATCGTGGCGCAGTTAAAAAACATCGGGAATGGGTGAAGTGTTTAGAGGAAAATTGCGTTAAAATTAAGGGTCATCGCTTGTTTTGGCGATCAGATGCTGACCCAGAAAAGTTGAAAATGCTGCAAAAAGCTGCGTCGGAACGCTCTCAGAAAAAGATAGAGTTTAATGCGGGAAAGATTGAACGAACCGCAGAGGGCGCAGAGGGGGCAGAGGATGAAAAAGTTAGTGGCGAACACAGTTGAAATTTGTTGGTAAGGTGTTTAAAATTGAGGCTGTAGCGTTCCTAGCGGTTGACATGGAAAAATACTTGCAAGTGAGTGAAGTTATTGATTGGCAGCATCCTGAAATTAAGGAATGTGCTAAACAAATCGCATCGGGATATGACACACCAACGGCGATAGCTAAGGCTTGCTTTGAGTGGGTGCGAGATGAAATTCGTCACAGTTATGACTATCAAATGAGTCCTGTGACCTGTCGAGCTTCAGATGTACTTCAGCACAAAACAGGGTATTGCTATGCGAAAAGTCACTTGTTAGCAGCGTTACTAAGAGCAAATGAAATACCAGCAGGTCTTTGCTACCAGCGGTTGAGTATTGATGACAAGGGTGCGCCGTATAGTTTGCACGGTTTCAATGCAATTCATTTACCTGAAGTTGGTTGGTATCGAGTAGATGCAAGAGGTAACAAAGAAGCAGTCAACGCTCAGTTCACTCCACCTCAAGAACAGTTAGCGTTTAAGATTCAGTTTCCTGAAGAGGCAGATTTTCCAGCCATATTCTCAGAGCCGCTTCAAGTCGTTATAGAAGCACTGCAAGCACAGAAGAGATGGGATGATATGCTTCGTAATCTCCCAGACATTTCGTTGGAGTCCGCGAAGAGTTATGGTCTGCTATGATACACATCGAATCCTGCTTTGGGCAGGCGCAGCCTTTTAAATTGTTCACGGGCAAAAGAGCCGCAACATTCGTCTTTATGAGCTGCTCGGATACAAGCTATTCAAAAGTGAAAAAATAAACAAAACCCTGTCGTTCGCGTTCATGCACAAACAGTGAAAAGCCCCAACAAGCAGCACAGGCTGTGGCAGTAGTTTGAAAACGATCGTTTCTTGTGAATAACGTATTGACATTGTAAATACATTTTCCCTATACTAGGGAGCATGAATGTATACTTCGTGCTCAATGGCATTACCTTTGTATGGGATGACTCAAAAGCGCGGATAAATCCCACAAATCATGATGGGGTTACTTTTCAACAAGCTGCTGAATGCTTCTTTGACCCATTTCTAGTTGTCGTTGATGCCAGCCGCAATGAGGAAGCGCGTGATGCTGTGATTGGGCTAGATAGTCGGTGGAATCTACTGTATGTGGTTCACGTTGAGCGTGAAGAGAATGTCATTCGGATTATTTCAGCACGTAAAGCAACTCGTCAGGAGAGGGCAGAGTATGAAGATTGAAGCATTAAAGCAGCGATTAAACCGCAACCGTCCAATGACTAGCGTGACTATCCGTATGCCCGAAGATGTTGTGGAAGATTTAAAGAAAGTTGCACCATTGTTGGGTTTTTCGGGTTATCAGCCATTAATTCGTGCTTATATCGGTCAAGGTTTGCGCGTTGATTTAGAACGATTTGAGAGCGAGACAGTGACAGCTTTAGTAGCAAGTTTGAAGCGTCGAGGTGTCAGCGATGCAGTGATTGATGAGGCATTAAAGGAAGTCCTTCGTGCTGAGTCCTGTTAAATTGTATCTAGCCAGCAGTACAAAAAGGCGATCGATACCTGCACGCGAGGTCAAAAACCCGGTTTATGCCTCAATATCTCAAGGGAGAAACCGGGTTTTTTAGGTTGATAGTGCGTAAGTCCTGTTAAGCAAACTTAATCTTCAAATAATCATCCTCCATCTTCGCCCCCGAAGGTTGCAGCGCCGCTAAAGCTTGCGGCAACACCAAATTACGGCGGTGATTCCCAATCCGAACATTCAACTCATCTCCCGTTTTGCTCAACTGGATCTGATCCTTAGCAATTCCGGGCAAATACAGTTCAAGACTATATTGATTGTTTTCCTGCACGATCTTAATCGTATTTTCTTGGTAATAAACTTGACTTGGGTCTTCGTCTTTGTAAAGCGTTTCTTTCAACCGTTCCAAAGCTGCCAAACCGCACATTTCTTCGGAATAAAGTGGCACCTCCTTAACTGGCAGCGGCATGAAATCTGAGTGAATTTCCTGACGGTACTGTTCCTGGCTTTCTTTCCACCGTTTAAAAAATGGGTCAGTTACTTCGGCGGGAATAATCCGGTTAGCTACTACTAAATCTGTGGCTACATTGTACAAACTCAAATAGGCATGAGCGCGCAGAGATTCTTTAATTACCATTTTTTCTGGGTTGGTAACTAACCTTACCGAAGTTACAGTATTGTCCGTTAAAATCTTTTCCAAAGCCTCAATTTGTTCGTAAAATTCGTAAGGTGCATCCATCACCTCTTTGTCTGGCAAAGAAAAACCCGCAATCGGTCTAAAAATAGGTTCAACTAAAGGTCTAAGGGCAGCAGATATGCCTTGCAGCGGCTTGTAAAATTTTCTCATGTACCAGCCGCCAACTTCCGGCAAACTTAGCAGTCTTAATGCTGTGCCAGTCGGAGCAGAATCGATAATTAAAACATCAAATTCGCCTTCGTCGTAATGCCGCTTCATTCGCACTAAACCGAAGATTTCATCCATTCCTGGCAAGATGGCTAATTCTTCAGCTTGCACCCCTTCGAGCCCCTGCGCTCGCAAGACTTGAGTAATGTAGCGCTTAACTGCTCCCCAATTGCCTTCTAATTCCCTGAGAGCGTCTAATTCTGCTCCCCACAAATTCGGTTTCACCAGCCGCGAATCGTGCCCGAGTTCCATGTCAAAGCTGTCGGCTAAGGAGTGAGCGGGATCTGTACTCAGCACTAGGGTTTTGTATCCCAATTCGGCACACCGCAGCCCAGTCGCAGCGGCTACGGAGGTTTTGCCGACACCGCCTTTTCCAGTCATTAATATTAAGCGCATTGATTGTTTAGCTCGCCTGAAAGTAATTTACTCCTATATTGTAACGTTATGTAACATAAATTAATTTAGTGGGGAATTAATTTGGGCGATCGCGCCGCCAGACATACCACATTTGCCGTGATCCACGAAACTGCTGCAATGTCAAGAGCAGTTAAAATTATTTATCTCAGATATCAATTGCAACAAATAAAAATCCATCAGCGTTCATCTGCGTTTATCTGCTAACATCTGCGGTTAAAAAGGGATCTCGCTCTTGAAACACTATTTTTTATTGCTAAAAAACCTAAGAAAAATTATCAAACATTAGTTGTCAGAGGAAATACAAGCTGTTTGAGCACATCCAACCGCGAACAGTCCCAGTAATCGATGTGAGAAACAATTAAACCGTCGCTGTTGACTTTCAGTTCACTCCTACCGGCGATCGCCATTTTCGGTTTCCAAGGTAGCGGTGCGATCCAGCTCAGAGTCCAGCGAGTGTCTATAGTATCTCCCGACTGCGAAATCCCGTGCAAATCGAGATTTATATCCTGAAAAAAAGTCCCCATAAACCCGATCATTTTGCGGTAGCGATCGATTCCGGTAAATCGATTCACCGGGTCTTCAAAATAAACATCTTGGGCGTAAATGTTGTAAGTCTGATTTTTGGGGAATCTTTGATAATCATCTTTGAGAATTTCAATAATATCCATTATGATTAGCTATTTGCCTGAAATTATTATAATATAGTTTATACCTGCTTGAGAAAAGGCGGACAACTTATGATCGATCTATACACTTTTACCACACCGAACGGTCGCAAAGTCTCGATCATGCTCGAAGAAATAGGTTTACCCTACAACGTGCACGTCATCGACATCACAAAAAACGACCAATTTAGCCCAGAGTTCATCGCAATCAACCCCAACAGCAAAATTCCGGCGATAGTCGATCGAGATAACGGCATCACCGTCTTCGAGTCCGGCGCTATTCTGATCTATCTTGCCGAAAAAAGCGGCAGATTTCTGCCCACAGACAAACAAAAATACTTTCAAGTTATGGAATGGCTGATGTTTCAAATGGCCAGCGTCGGCCCGATGTTTGGTCAGCTAAACCACTTCAAACGCTTTGCACCCGAACAAATTCCCTATGCGATCGGGCGCTACGAAAAAGAAACCTTGCGGCTTTACGGAGTATTAGACACTCAACTAGCAAAATACGAATACATCTGCGGCGACTATTCAATTGCCGACATTGCTACCTATCCCTGGGTTGCTATTTACGAATTTCAAGGATTAACCCTCGACAACCACCCCCACCTCAAACGTTGGGTAGAAACCTTGCAGAAGCGTCCCGCCGTTGAGCGCGGCATGGCTGTTCCATCATTATAAACCCCCATCTAAATTGTATTTTCTGGAGGGCGTCCCGCCCGCCCCACAAAGCAAGTTTACTGGTTGTGGAACGGGCTTCTAGCCCGTTCAAAAAAAGCCGTCAAACTCAATCGGCAAAATGCTTAATAATTGCCTCCGCAAACTCCGAACACTTCAACTCTGGCACCGGCGGCTCCATCAACCTTGCCAAATCATAAGTAACTTCACCGTTAGAAATTGCCGCTCCCAAACCCTTCTTAATCAACTCGGCTGCTTCCTGCCATCCCATGTATTCTAACATCATCACCCCAGACAAAATCAGGGAACCGGGATTGACTTTATCCAAACCGGCGTGTTTCGGTGCAGTGCCGTGAGTGGCCTCAAAAACAGCACATTCATCACCAATATTCGCACCGGGGCCCATGCCCAATCCGCCGACAATGGCGGCGGCCGCATCAGACAAATAATCCCCGTTCAGATTCATGGTCGCCAAAATCGAATACTCGGCCGGTCGGGTTTGAATTTGTTGGAAAATACTGTCAGCAATTCGGTCGTTGACCATAATCTTGTCTTTCCACTGCCCGCTGCCGTGACTGTCCCAAATTGCAAACAGAACGTCGGCGACTTCTTGACGAATTTTGGCTTGTTTTTCTGGCGTCAAAGCATCGTATCCCGGATCTATTTGGCGAGCATTATCTTCTAAGCTAATGTCGGGATTTTTTTCTTTGTTGCCCAGAATCCAAGACTCTCTTTCAGTTACGCACTGTTCGCGAAATTCGGTGGTTGCCACCTCATAACCCCAATCTCGGAAAGCTCCTTCTGTGTATTTCATGATATTGCCTTTGTGCACCAAAGTCACTTGCTGCTTATCTTTTGGCAACCGCAAAGCGTGGGTAATGGCGCGCCGTACTAAACGCTGAGAACCTGTTTTGCTAATGGGTTTAATTCCGATTCCCGAATCGAGGCGAATTTGTTTTTTGCCGTGTTCTGGTGTTGCGGGAATTAACTCATTATTGAGGAATTCAATCAATTTTTTGCCGATTTCGCTGCCTTTTGCCCATTCAATTCCGAGGTAAATATCTTCTGTATTTTCCCGGTAAATAATTACATCTAGGAGTTCAGGAGTTTTGTGTAGCGATGGTGTTCCAGCATAATATTTGCAGGGCCGCACGCAGGCGTAAAGGTCGAAGATTTGCCGCAAAGCTACGTTTAGCGATCGAATGCCGCCCCCGATTGGGGTTGTCAGCGGCCCTTTGATGGCGACTCCGTATTCTTTGATTGCGTCTAAGGAATCCTGGGGCAGATATTGGTAAGTACCGTAGACATCGCAGGCTTCGTCGCCTACATAGATTTTAAACCAGTTGATTTTTCGATCGCCACCGTAAGCCTTTGCTACCGCAGCATCCATGACTTTCTGGGATGCTGGCCACAAGTCAACGCCCGTACCGTCGCCGCGAATGAAGGGAATAATCGGGTCATTGGGGACGATCGGCAAACCGTCTTTGAAAGTAATTTTAGAACCAGTTGTCGGGGCTACAATCTTTTCGTACATATCTTAACAGCGCGGATAGCAAGTCTTCCTATTTTGCCACGATTATCTGCCTAAACCTCCATAAATCCTAAATATTTGTCTAAATTTAAGTTTGATGTTTGGGCGATCGGCTGCTAGTCACTTTAACGAGCTGGCGAGCGTAAATTTAAAAGTAAATTTAAGAAAGTAGCAAATATAGCAGAAAATTCTATCAGATAGGCCACATATATGTCAGTGCTACTGTTGGGAAAATGCTAGAAGCGAGTCCAAAGGGTGGTTGCTTTTTAACAGCAAATTAACGCAGATTGTTGTGAGGATATGTGCGTTTACTTGCGATATTTTTCCTTCTGCATATTTTTCTTGACCACCCACAAAATAAACCAGATGACAATAATCACGGCAACTATTTTTGAAACAGGACCGAGATATTCATCTACAAGTGCATAATTTTCGGCGAGCTTATATCCGGCAAAAGTGAGAAAACTTACCCACAAAATAGTGCCTGCTGTTGAGTAGAGTAAAAAAGGAATTAAAGGCATATTGTTGATGCCAGCGGGCAGGGAAATCAGGGTACGAACTCCCGGTACCAGCCGACACAAAAACACGGCTTTCTTGCCGTGTCTGTTAAACCATCTATTTGCTTTGTCTATATCGGCACCCGATACTGTTATCCACTTGCCGTATTTGTCGGCTAAATTCCTCAAGCGTTCTTCGCTCAATAATTTACCCGCATAGTACCAAGGAATCGCCCCTAAAACTGTACCGATTACCCCTGCTGCGATCGCCGGTGCCAACTGCATATCGCCCTTCGATGCCGTGAATCCTGCCAGCGGCATAATCAATTCTGAGGGAATGGGGGGGAAAAGATTTTCTAAAAACATCAACAGGCCAATTCCCAGATAGCCCATCGACTGCATTGTGTTAGTTATCCATTCAACCATTTTGATTTAATAATTGGTAATAGTTACTTTGTATTTTGCTCGTTTTTGCTAGTTCCCCGGCGGTGCCTGGGAACACATATCTAGAGGCTCTGCCTCGACTCCCCATGAGGGAGGCAGAGCCTCCTTGTATTCATTCCCCGGCACCGCCGGGGAACGATAAACGATGATTAAGTGCCCGAAGTCCAAGAGTTTGTGTACTCAATTTGCTCGGCAGTCAAGGTATCAATGTGAATACCCATTGCTTCCAATTTGAGACGGGCAATTTCTTTGTCAACTTCCACGGGGATTGAGTGAATACCGGGTTCTAGTTTGCCTTTGTTCGCAACCAGATATTCGCAGGCTAAAGCTTGGTTAGCAAAGCTCATATCCATCACGGCGCTGGGGTGTCCTTCGGCTGCTGCCAAGTTGATCAAACGGCCTTCGCCCAACACAATAATCGACTTGCCATTATTGAGGTGATATTCTTGAGTGAAAGACCGGACTGTTTTCACGTCGGTGCTTTTTGCGCCGAGGGATTTGAGGTCAATTTCAATGTCGAAGTGACCGGAATTGCAAACAATTGCGCCGTCTTTCATTGTCTCGAAATGTTCGGCACGAATGACGTGTTTGTTGCCGGTAACGGTAATGAATACATCTCCGACTGTTGCTGCTTCGTCCATCGGCATGACGCGGAAACCGTCCATCACTGCTTCGATCGCCCGAATCGGATCGATTTCAGTAACAATTACGTTAGCACCCATGCCGCGAGCCCGCAGTGCCGTGCCTTTGCCGCACCAACCGTAACCTGCAACTACAATATTTTTACCTGCTAACAAAATATTGGTAGCGCGGATAATGCCGTCTAGGGTAGATTGACCGGTACCGTAGCGGTTGTCAAAGAAGTGCTTGGTGTCGGCGTCGTTGACGTTCATTGCCGGGAAAGTCAGCACGCCGTCTTTCAACATTGCCCGCAGGCGCACGATGCCCGTGGTAGTTTCTTCGGTAGTTCCGATCAAGTCGGCAATTTGGTTCGGGCGGTGCTGGATCAGTGCCGCTACTACGTCGCTGCCGTCGTCGATAATGATATTGGGGCGGTGGTCTAGGGCTGTGTAGACGTGACGTTCGTAGGTAGCCGCGTCTTCTCCTTTGAGGGCGAAGACGGAAATGCCGTAGTCTTCTACTAAGCAAGCAGCTACGTCATCTTGAGTGCTCAAGGGGTTGCTGGCGATCAGTACGGCGTCGCCACCGCCGAGTTTGATGGCAATTGCCAAATGAGCGGTTTCTGTGGTTACGTGACAGCAAGCAGCCAAGCGAATGCCAGCGAAAGGCTTTTCTTTAGCGAAGCGTTCTTGAATTTGCCGCAAAACGGGCATTTCCCGGCCGGCCCACTCGATGCGTTGTTTTCCCAAGGGGGCAAGGGACAAGTCTTTGACTTCGTGCTTAATCTTGACGGATGTAGCAACCATGTATGTTATTTCCCAGAAATCATCAAACTTTGTTAGTTTTAGCAGATTAACCCCTCGGCGGGCAAGTGCTGTGATTTTACTCGATCGCCGCGGGCGAGGCGAATCTTAAATTTTGATGGTGTTCGATCGACCAAATTGCGACCGGCGCAGGGGAGTCACCCACACATCTGCGTCAAAATTTCCTGTCGGGCGATCGCAATTTGGGATTCGCTGCGAGTGGGAATGATTAATGCCGATCGAGTTACTAATTTTGGCAAGCAACCTGATACCTGTGATTTCCTGGAAACAGCTTTAATTGCTCGGCATAAAACCGATACAGTCCTAGAAATTGCCGCAGCGGAAAGGGCGATAGCTTTGGAAGCATCTCCATGAAAACAGCCCAGCTAGAAATTGGACTTTTGAGGATCTCTTGCTGCGAGGAAAGAGTCAGAAGCAAGGAGCCA
The DNA here is from genome assembly GCF_036704885.1 of Microcoleus sp. F4-D5. Lineage (NCBI taxonomy): Bacteria > Bacillati > Cyanobacteriota > Cyanophyceae > Oscillatoriales > Microcoleaceae > Microcoleus > Microcoleus sp. F4-D5. The sequence continues at coordinate 79,633 of NZ_JAUBSX010000014.1, forward strand.
GAAGAATTGTTTTTACAAATACGAGATGCTCCCGAGGCAAAATACTTCACAGCCAAACATACTAATTGATAACACCAGCGATTCAAATATTGCAACTAACCCGAAAAGCGAGACAGCGTACAGGATAAATTTATCAATTGCACTGACCGGGGAAAAAATTTACTGATAGTAAGAAATCCGGCAATATCTCAGATTGGCAACTCGCGGCGGCAGTTAGTGGCAGCCAGGATCGGACAAAGAAGCGATCGCAATTGGCCAAATTCTCAACACTCAACTCCCAATTGGCAAACAAGCAACAGAATCCGCGATTGAGCAACTGATGTTGAATGCTAAAATTATTTACCTAGCAACTCACGGCTTGCTCAACCAATTAAAAGAGAGCGAAGTACCGGAAGCGATTGCCCAGGCTGCATCTCAAACGGATGACGGCTTGCTGACTTCCAATGAAATCCTCGATGGGCGACTGCAAGCTGAATTAGTAGTGCTGAGTGCTGAGTGCCTGTAATACTGGTAGAGGTATCATTACTGGCGACGGCGTGATTGGATTGTCTGCTTCTGTGATGACCGCAGGTGTTACAAGTGTTGTTCTCTCACTTTGGTCTGTTCCAGATGTCCCAACCTGTTTGTTAATGATGGAGTTCGATCGCCAAATGCAGGCAAATCCTGACAAGGCGCAGGCACTGGGCCAAGCAATGCTGACAGTGGCGAAGGAATATCTTAACCGTATTAACAGGGCTGCATTTACTTTAAGGGGAAAATGCGAGTAAGCAATAGGCGAGTTTTTTGCAATTGAACGAGCAAAATACATTCACCAGTCCTGGACGCATCGGAACCGAGAAACCGGGTTTTTTAGGTTGGGTGCGGTCTACAACGAGTCTGTTCGTAAAAAACCCGGTTTCTCAAGAATCGTGCGTCCAGGACTATTCACCTTAAAAACGTTTTTTACAAAATCGGTCTCCTACCTAAAATCCTTAAAGCTAATAACTGATAGCTTAAAGCTTTGCGCTCAACGACATGAATCCTCAACCATTGCGCCTGCGACTGACTTGGAACGATACACTTACCGGGGATTGTCGGTCTCCGATACTCGACTTGCCCATCGCTTTGGGAAGAATTTTTGATGCTATGCCCGCCACAATCAACGGGGAACGAGTTTCTAGAATTGCCCTCAGCAGCAGTCAAGTTTCTCGCTTCCACGCAGTGATTGCCAGGAAAGGCGACACGATCGCAGTGATTGACACGGGCAGCCGAAACGGTACTTTTGTCAACGGAGTTCGCCAAACCCGGTGCGTGCTGGCAAACGGGGATATGCTGCAAGTTGGGCCCTACGCGATCGGCATTTCATTTGCTGTTAATTCCCCAGAAACACCGTCGGTAAATTCTCACATTTTCTTTAACCCGCAGACAAATGGACCAGACCCCGGGTTGGGCCAGCTTCCGGTGTCGCCGCTTCCTCAAACAGGCAGTAGGGGAGAATTTCCGCCGATCGAATTTTTGCACGCTTCTCAAGTGACAATGCGATCGCTCCAATCTATGGGACTCCCTGTGGCAGAAGTTGATTGGGCTGCCGTTGGCGGGGGTTTGGGCAGCTTGATGTGGGTGGATTTGCTCAGAATTTGCGGCGTGAAAACAGATCGAATTGCGGTTTTGGGCATGGAAAACCAGCCTTACGCCCGCTATAGCCGTCTGTGCCAGAATTCTCAAATTCCGCTGCGGGAACGCCTGCGATCGAATTCTGACTCCTGTCCAGACAACATTTGGGGGTGGCCTCCCTATGCTTTGCGGGAAGCTTGGCAGGAATTGCACAAAGGGCGTTTGGGGATGTCGTTAAAGTTGATGTGGCAGGTGTTTGCCGAACCGACTTTTGCCGAAACTTATACGCCTCGCGCGGGGAATGTGTTTGATTCTATTGACAGGGAAGTCGATCGAATTGGGTGGAATCAGATGTTTCGCTACGGTAGAGTGCGGGGAATTCGCAAAACAGATGACGGCAGGTACGCGATCGCTTATTCTCGATCGAATGCGGATCGCCGCGACCACGCTTTTTTAATCGCCAAATACGTACACTTAGCCACCGGCTATCCCGCGATTCAATTTCTGCCCGACTTGCAAGCTTACCGCGAAAAAACCCAGGATTTTGAGTCGGTTGTCAACGCTTACGAAAACCACGACAGCGTTTACGAAAAATTGGAGGCCAGGGGCGGCAGCGTGTTAATTAGAGGCCGGGGAATTGTGGCTTCGCGGGTGGTGCAGCGGATTTACGAAGCGCGACAGCGGAACGGCAATATTCAAGTATTGCATTTGATGCGATCGCCCAAACCCCAAGGCAACAAATTTAAACTCGCTCAGCGAAGAGTCGAAAATCACTACGAATTTCAACCTTTCAACTGGCCGAAAGCTTGCTGGGGCGGGGAACTCCGCGTACTTTTGGAAAAAGCCGCCCCTGAATTTCGGCCGCAGTTGCTCACCGACTGGGGCGGCACTACCACAGCCCAGCGCAGCGACTGGCGGCGGATTGTCAAAGAAGGTTTAAGTCAAGGATGGTATCAAATTACCTTCGGGGAAGTCGAGCGAGTCGAGCGCGACAGTCAAAACCGCACGGTGACGTACATTCAGGAGAAGGAACTCAAGGGGCAAATTAAGTTAGAAGCTGATTTTATTATTGATGCTACGGGTTTGGACGCTAAGGTAAAAACCAGTCCCCTGTTAAACGATTTGGTAGCTCAATACAATCTTCCCCTCAACGGTTTCGGGCGGCTGAATGTTAACAACGATTTTGAAGTGCCGGAATTGCGGAATTCTTCTGCTAGCAACGGAGAAGGCCGGGTATACGCAGCCGGCGCGATTACTTTGGGAGGGCCTTACGCGCCCGTAGACAGTTTTTTGGGCTTGCAATACGCCGCCTTGCGTTCCGTTGAAAGTCTGGCGGCAAACCGAGCTGCGGGCGTGCGGAAATTGAGCGTTTGGCGATCGTTTGTGCAGTGGTTGAAGTGGATTTTCAATAAATCTCCCGACTAACTTGAGGGACGAAGTTCGACAACAAGCAATGTACGGGATTTAATGGATTTAACGGAGATATTGCACCATTTTCAATAGGTTTTTTACGGGCGAGCAGGTTTTTTACGGGCGGGCAGGATGCCCACCCCACAAGAAAAGTCACTCTTCGCGGAACGGGCATCTTGCGCGGGCAGGATGCCCACCTCACAAGAAAACTCACTCTCTGTGGAACAGGCATCTTGCCTGTTCTTAAAAATAGTAAAAGATGTCAGATTTAACTGATTAAAACGGACTTCGCCTTCAATCTAAAATCTAAACTCCCAAATCTAAAATCGCACAACCTTCCCATTCAATCTAAAATCTAAACTCCCAAATCTAAAATCGCACAACCTTCCCATTCAATCTAAAATCTAAAATCTAAAATCTAAAATCGCATGACTCCCACTTTATTCGGCCGCTGGCAAACTCGGTTACTGTTATTTGCAACCGCAGGCGTTTTAGTAACGCTACCCTTTTTTATGGGTTTAATTACCTCCCAATCAGGCTCAATCTTTTTCTGGATTTTAGGGTATGTAGCGATTTTTGGCATCGGCTGGGATGCTTTATATATATACATCCAGCAGTTCCGCTGGGATCGAGATTGGCCCGGCGCGTTTCAATTGCTCGCTGGAATTTGGGAAGCACTTTTTGTGTTATTTTTAATCAAAGTTATCGGTTTGCCCGGGATACCTGCACAAGATTTTGACTTGGGAGCTTTTGCTTTGCATTACAGTTTAGTGTGGCTGGCTATTTATCTGGCTTCCCAAACACTGATGCGGATTTTCTTTCCATACTGGCGTTTCCGAGGCGGGCAATGGTTTTAATAATACCTGTAAGGGCGGGTTTTACCAACAATAATCGCCTCAAACCAATAATCTCATAAACCCGCTCCGGCTATTCTATCAATTCCCAATTCCCAACAGAATTTACAGTCAGGTGTACCGCTCCCTGGGCGCCCAACATAATTTATAGTAAGCTCAACTCAAAATTGTCGGCATCCTTCAATGCACCGTCCTCCTTGTATTTTCTCATTTTTTTCTGGTTCTGGCTTGCTCGATCTCGGTTTTGAGTCGATCGGCTTTAATATAGCGTATGTCAATGAAATTTTCCCACCTTTCATGCAAGCATACCGCTATTCTCGGCAGTGCCTGAATTCGCCGCTACCAGAATACGGATATTGCGAAGGAGAAGAAGCAGATGTAACTCAACTTGTAGGGGGAGAACCAGCTATTCGCCTGCGGGAATTGATGCAGGATGCCCGGAAGCATCATGATATTGTGGGATTTATCGCCGGGCCGCCTTGTCCTGACTTTTCTATTGGCGGCAAAAACCGAGGTGGGGAAGGAGATAAAGGTCAACTTTCTGCTTCCTATATTGAATTGATTTGTCAGCAGCAGCCAGATTTCTTTTTATTTGAAAATGTTAAAGGTTTGTGGAAAACAAAAAAACATAAATCTTTTTACGACGCACTCAAAAATCAGTTGTCTGAGTCGGGATACGTTTTTGCCGAACGTTTAATTAATGCGATAGAATACGGTGTCCCGCAAGATAGGGATAGAATTATTTTGATTGGGGTTAGAAAAAATATTGTCAAAAATCTGGGTATTTCCCTAGAGGAAAAAAACCAAATGTTAACCGAAAGTTTATTTCCTTGGCAAAGTCAAATTTTATATTCAAAATCAGAAATTTTTTCTCATCCTTGGCCTGAGAGAACGGCATTTGCACGTGATTGTTTCTTGCCGTGTCCTGATGGCATCCCCCAAGAGTTAACGGTTGAATTTTGGTTCCAAAGAAATGACGTTCTCAACCATCCCAATGCCAAACACTATTTTCAACCCAAAGCAGGCATTAAGCGGTTTGCTTCGGTTGATGAAGGAGATGATTCAAAAAAATCTTTCAAGCGATTGCACAGGTGGCGTTATTCGCCAACAGCTTGTTACGGCAATAACGAAGTTCACTTGCACCCTTACAAACTTCGCCGGCTTTCTGTTGCAGAAACGCTGGCTGTTCAGTCACTGCCCAAAGAGTTTGCCCTGCCCGCTAAGATGACCTTGACTAATATGTTTAAAACTGTTGGCAATGGGGTTCCTTATTTGGCTGCACAAGGTATTGCCAAAACAATTTTACATTTTTTAGGTCACTAAAAAAACAGAATAGCCAGATACCAGAGTTCGCCAAATTTGTCGCTGATTTCAAACTATTTGTAACGGTAAGTAGCACAGGGCGCACCCTAGAATTACTAAAATATCCAGTAGCGGTAAGAGCGCATTGCAACCCTAGAATTACTAAAATAAGGTACGCAATGCGCCCCCTACAATTACTAAAAGTCTCAATTACCAGACGTATCTCGTTTAACAGAGAAGTGTTATAATAAATTGTTAAGGTTGACAACCTATATTTTTTATTGCCTGCAATTCGCCATGACCGTTAAACCCCGCCGCTATCACATCACTACTTTCGGATGCCAGATGAATAAAGCCGACTCGGAACGGATGGCCGGCATTCTGGAAAATATGGGCTTTGAGTTCTCGGAAGACCCGAACGAAGCTAGCTTGATTCTCTACAATACTTGCACGATTCGCGATAATGCCGAACAAAGAGTTTATTCTAACCTAGGAAGGCAAGCTCATCGCAAGCGCCAAGAACCGGGTTTAACTTTAGTTGTAGCTGGATGCGTCGCGCAGCAGGAAGGTGAAGCGCTGCTGCGGAGAGTGCCGGAATTAGACTTAGTAATGGGGCCGCAACACGCTAACCGACTTGAAGATTTGCTGGAACAAGTTTTTGAGGGCAATCAAGTTGTGGCGACTGAAGCTGTTGAGATTATGGAGGATATTACTAAGCCGCGCCGCGACAGCAAGGTGACTGCTTGGGTGAATGTAATTTACGGCTGCAATGAACGCTGCACTTATTGTGTTGTTCCGAATGTTCGCGGGGTTGAACAGTCGCGAATGCCGGAGGCAATTCGCGCGGAAATGGAGGATTTGGGTCGCCAAGGTTATAAGGAAGTAACTTTGTTGGGGCAGAATATTGATGCTTACGGACGCGATTTGCCGGGGACAAAACCGGACGGCAGCCACCAGCATACTTTGACGGATTTGCTTTATTTTTTGCAGGATGTGCCTGGTGTCGATCGCCTCAGATTTGCTACTAGCCACCCGCGCTATTTTACGGAGAGATTGATTAAGGCTTGTGCTGAATTACCGCAGGTTTGCGAACATTTTCACATTCCTTTTCAGTCTGGAGATAATGATATTTTGAAGGCGATGTCGCGCGGTTATACTCAGGAAAAATACCGCCGGATTATTGATACAATTCGCCGTTATATGCCGGATGCTTCGATTACTGCAGATGCGATTGTCGGTTTTCCCGGGGAGACGGAAGCGCAGTTTGAGAAGACTTTGAAGTTAATCGAAGATATTGGTTTCGATTTGGTGAATACTGCTGCTTATTCGCCACGTCCGGGAACGCCGGCGGCTTTGTGGGAAAATCAGTTGAGTGAGGAGGTGAAAGCCGATCGCCTGCAACGGATCAATCATGTGGTGACAACAACGGCGATGGAACGATCGCAGCGCTATTTCGGACGCACTGAAGAGGTTTTGGTGGAAGCCCAAAATCTTAAAGATTCAACTCAGGTGATGGGACGCACTCGCGGCAATCGCCTCACATTTTTTAAGGGCGATATTGCTGAATTGGCAGGTAAAATGGTGCGGGTTAAAATTACAGATATTCGCGCTTTTAGTTTGACCGGAAAAATAGTGGAATAGTTTTGAGTTTTGGGTTTTGGGTTGAATTACCAACAATAATGTTGGCAAACTCAATACTCAAAACAGAAATTGTAAGCTGGTCAAATCGCCACTAGATTTGGGGGAAGAAGTAATTTAATATCGGCAGCAAATTATGCAGGAACTAATTCGCATTTTGCTGCAAACAACTATTCCTAAAACTAATGAAGACTGGAGTATTGAGCGTTTATGTTTACTCCGGGAATATCGGGCTGCGCTGAAAGACGATCGAGGTAATTAACTGTTTCAAGTGAGGGGAAAAAACCGGAATCGAATGCTGAGGGACATGATGCAATTTTTGAGTAAATGTGGCTGTTTGCTGTGGATTGTGGCGGCGTTTTAACTGAAAATGACCGGGGAGGAATTCAGGCTTGTGAAAGGCGGGAGGGGGGATTTTAACCGCAGAGCTCGCAGAGGAGACTGAGAAAGAGTGAAACAGAAGAGATAAATAGTCTTAAAGCAGTTCGTCTCTGCGTTAGTTGCGCTAACTGCGTGTATATTTGTCGAAAAGTCCTAGGAGTAGTGAAAAATGACAAAGATGCGGATCGGGCTATTGTTCGGGGGGCGATCGGGCGAACACGAAGTCTCAATTAGTTCGGCGCGGGCGATCGCCCGCGCCCTCGCTGCTGACGAAAATGCCTCTAAATACGAAGTTCTGCCCTTTTATATCCAAAAAAACGGCCGCTGGCTGTCGGGAACATTACCTCAACAAGTCTTAGCCAGCGGAAAACCTGTGGAAATAGAGGAACAACCAGCACAAGATGACTCTTCCACATCTCGACAGTTTCCTAATTTTAATGCCGTAGATGTTTGGTTCCCTGTTTTGCACGGGCCAAACGGCGAAGACGGTACGGTGCAAGGGTTGCTGAAATTAATGCAAGTTCCTTTTGTTGGTTCCGGGGTTTTAGGTTCGGCGCTGGGAATGGATAAAATTGCCATGAAAATGGCTTTTGCTCAGGCTGGTTTACCGCAGGTAAAATACATCGCTGTCAACCGTTCTGAAATCTGGTCTAATCCTTGCGTTTTCCCAAAACTATGTGATAAAATTGAAGCAACTTTGGGCTATCCTTGCTTTGTCAAACCGGCGAATTTGGGTTCGTCTGTGGGAATTTCTAAAGCTCGATCGCGCGCTGAGTTAGAAGCAGCACTCGACAGCGCCGCCAGCTACGACAGGCGGATAATTGTCGAAGCGGGTGTGGTTGCTAGAGAATTAGAATGTGCAGTTTTGGGTAACGATAATCCCCAAGCTTCAACGGTGGGAGAAATTACTTTTCAAAGCGATTTCTACGACTACGAAACTAAATATACCCAGGGACAAGCCGACTGCTCAATCCCGGCAAAAGTCAGCAGTGCGATCGCGTCGCAAATCCAAGAAATGGCAGTGCAAGCATTTTTGGCTGTAGACGCGGCAGGTTTAGCGCGAGTAGACTTTTTCTACATTGAATCAACCGGAGAAGTTTTGATTAACGAAATCAACACTTTTCCAGGCTTTACAGCTACCAGTATGTATCCGCAAATGTGGGCAGCGGACGGCATTTCTTTTCCGGAATTAGTAGACCGTTTAATTCAATTAGCTCTCGAACGGCACGGGGAAAAAGGTTGAATCGCGCGCTGCAAAATGCTGCCTTGCCAACAGCAAAAAATATTTTTTTCGCAGGTGATATATCCATACCAGCGGAAACGATATAACATGGTTGTGGCAGGCAGTGCCTGCCAGCAACCCAATTTCCGCTGCTGGTCGAGCAACGGGGAATTTTCAGCGGTCGGGTATAAATAAATGCAACATAAAATGGTTAACGGAGAACGGCGAATAGCAGTGTCAATCTCACATCTTGCATCTCAAATTTTAGCTCGATTAACTTAGATGAGACGTTTCACTCAACTGCCGCAGTGGTGGACTTACGGACTGGTATTTCCCCTAGCGGTACTCAACTGCTGGTTAGCCCTCCTAGTCTTTGAATATTTTCGCGCCCTGATTACAGTTTTGGTAGTGGCTACAGTGCTGTCTTTTTTGCTAGATTATCCAGTGCGCTTTCTGCACAGATACGGCTTGAAGCGCGATCGAGCAGTTTTGTCGGTATTGTTTTTGACTTTACTGATATTGGTGGTTTTAGGTGTAACTCTGGCTCCCATTCTGCTAAACCAAATCACTGAACTCGCCACCCGACTGCCGACTTGGATAGTTTCTGGCACAGAACAGATTGAAGCATTCCACAATTGGGCGGAAAATCGCAATCTCCGCATTGATGTCAGCGGTTTGACTACCCAATTGAGCGATCGACTTTCATTGCAATTGCAGTCTCTCACAGGCGAAATTCTCAAATTTGGTTTGGGTGCTGCAGACAGTCTGTTGAATTTCCTCCTCACAATAGTCGTGACATTCTACTTGCTCTTGCACGGCGATCGCGTGTGGGAAGGATTGTTTAAATGGTTTCCCTCCAAGCTGAGCCTTCAATTGCGACAGTTGCTGGCGCGCAGCTTCCACAACTACTTCGTCGGGCAAGCAACTTTGGCGGGTTTGATGGGACTGTCGATGACTGTTGCTTTCTTAATTTTGCGAGTTCCCTTCGGACTGCTGTTCGGTTTGGGTGTGGGTGTAATGACCATAATTCCCTTCGGGGCACCTTTAAGTATTTGTATTGTCAGTTTGCTGATCGCATTAAACAACTTTTGGCTGGGCGTCACAGTTTTAGCTGTCGCTACAGTAATTGAGCAAATAATTGAAAGCGGGGTTGCTCCTCGGTTATTAGGCGGTTTTATCGGTCTCAATCCCGTGTGGATTTTAGTGGCGCTGCTGGTGGGGGTTAAGGTGGCGGGAGTAGCCGGTTTGTTAGTTGCTGTGCCGATGGCTGGTTTTATTAAGAATACTGTTGATATTTTGGAAATTTCGAGGCACAAGTCGAGGGAAATCGATTCGGTTAGTTCCATTGAACCTATGGAGCAATAAAATTGCCAACTCTGTTAAAATTTTAGATTTTAAAAGAGTTTTTCCGGTTATTTTGACTGAGGTTTAGTTAATACTTTAGCTTGAGGATTTACAGGTTTTTTACTTCCTGCTTGAGGCTGAGGCTTTCCGCGTGCTTTAGCTCCTGTGGTGGATGCAGCCGGAGTGAAAAACCGCGTTTATACGTTAACGCCGATCGCTCACAACGAAGATTTGGCGTAGAAACCAGGTTTTTGTGAGTCCCGGATTGTTGTTGACTTCGGATATCAATTTTGTGAAATTTTCGCGAGAAATGCGGAATATCCGAGCTGGCTACCGTAGTTTGTATTATCGCGCTCAGGTCACAATTAGCCACTGCTTGCCCAGTTCGATCGCTCTCAAAAGCTGGAATCAACAAATTGCCTGCGATTGTCCGGTTTCTACCCCAGCTTGTAGGGTAAACCCCACCAGTCAAGCAGAGATCATCAATGCTTGAATTAAAATTAAAGAACCTTTAGTTGTAATTTAATTACAGTAGGTGCTAAAAATGCAAAACCATAATTATAACTCTCGCTCTAGCTCCCACCAAATCAATACTGTGTCAACCAAAAATATGCCTGCATCTCAGAGTTCTAGCAGTTTTGCTTTCCCGAAAAAACTTGCTTTTTTATCTCTCCTTTTACTCGGCTCCACTGCAACTGTTGGGTGCAATGCCCTAACTTCTCAAGTTCCTGGAAGTTCTAACGCGATTCAAGCTCAACCTTCACCTGCAGCGCCAATCTCAGCATTGCCTGCAAATATATTACCCTCTCAAGACTCTAATTTTGTCACTAAAGTTGTTCAGGAAGTCGGCCCGGCAGTGGTGCGGATCAATTCTTCTCGCACGGTGCAGAACCAAGTTCCAGATGAAATCCCCGAACAATTCCGCCGCTTCTTCGGCCCGGAATCTCCCATTCAACCGGGAAATCGGGTAGAAAGGGGTTCGGGTTCGGGTTTTGTTTTTGGTTCCGACGGCCGCATTTTGACTAACGCTCACGTTGTTGACGGTGCGGATACGGTGACGGTAAAACTGAAGGACGGCCGCGAATTTGTCGGCAAAGTTTTAGGCGTAGATACAGTTACTGATGTGGCTGTTGTTAAAATAGAAGCTAACAATTTGCCTGTGGTGAATTTGGGCAAATCTGAAGAATTACAGCCGGGAGAATGGGCGATCGCGATCGGCAATCCCCTCGGTTTGGACAATACTGTGACTGTGGGCATTATTAGCGCTACAGGCCGTTCTAGCGCCGATGTCGGTGTTCCCGACAAGCGCGTCAGCTTTATTCAAACCGACGCTGCGATCAATCCCGGCAATTCCGGCGGTCCGCTGCTGAACCAGCGCGGTCAAGTTATCGGCATGAATACGGCGATTATTCAAGGCGCTCAAGGATTGGGTTTTGCGATTCCGATCGATCGAGCACAACAAATTGCCGACCAATTAGTAACAGCAGGAAAAGCCGAACATCCTTATCTCGGCGTTCGGATGTTGAGCATTACTCCTGAAATCAAGAGAGAATTTAATCAAAATCCCAACACCAAATTGAGGCTGACTGAAGATAAAGGCGTGTTAGTTTTGGGAGTTGCGAAAAATTCTCCGGCGGCACAAGCTGGAGTTCGCCTTGCCGACGTGATCAAGAAAATCAACGGTACAGAAGTAACTGATGCTGGCAGCGTACAGCAAATTGTCGAGAAAAGTACAGTGGGCAGCGATCTGCAACTTGAATTGAGCCGCGGCGGACAACCTGTTACTGTGGCAGTGAAAGCGGGTGCTTTTCCAGTGGATCGGCAGCGGTAGAATTGTTGATTGAAACTTATATCTTGCACGCAGAAGCAAGAGTCCGGCAGGGGTTTAAACCCCTGCCTCAAAGTGAAAGTCCTCTTGCATAGGACTGAGACTAAGCTACTATAAATAGGAAGTAATAATCAGTCGGTTTTAACTGAGATATTGCACCATTCTCAACTAGCGTTTTCTGAACAGGCAAGATGCCTGTTCCACAAATAGTAGATTTTCTCGCTTCACAGGCATCTTGCCTGTGAAGCGAGAATGGTGCAAGATGTTAGTTTTAACCGAATTGTACTGTGAGACGGGTTTAAACTCGGCGGGATGTCGGGGGTTTTAGTTAAACTAAGTTACCATAATTTATATGGGTTATTAAGAGGTAGAAAAATGGCTAATATTAATCGGAGGCGTACTGAAAATATTAACGGTAACTTTTATGTAGACAGTACCTGCATTGACTGCGATACTTGTCGGTGGATGGCACCTGAAGTATTTACTCAAGCAGGAGAACAGTCTGCGGTTTACCACCAGCCAACTAATGAAACTGAAGAAATGCGATCGCTCGCGGCTCTTTTGTCTTGTCCCACAAGTTCGATCGGGACTGTAGAAAAACCCAAAAGCATCAAACAAGCCCAGCAACTGTTGCCCGCACTCGTAGCAGAAAATGTCTATCACTGCGGCTACCACTCAGAGAAATCCTACGCCGCAGCCAGCTATTTAATCGTCCGCCCCGAAGGAAACATTTTAGTTGATTCTCCCCGTTTTGTGCCGCCGCTAGTCAAAAACATAGAAGCAATGGGCGGCATTCGCTATATGTACTTGACTCACCGCGATGATGTGGCAGACCATCAAGAATACCGCGAACATTTTGGGTGCGATCGCATTCTTCATGCTGACGAAATTAACGCGGATACTCGCAGTGTAGAAATTCAATTGTCGGGCAGCGAACCGCATCAAATAGCCGATGATTTGTTGATTATACCTGTTCCCGGCCACACGAAAGGTCACACAGTTTTGCTTTACAATAACAAGTTTTTGTTCAGCGGCGACCATCTTGCTTGGTCGGAAAGTTTGCAGCAGCTAGTTGGCTTTCGCGAAGTCTGCTGGTATTCTTGGCCGGAACAAATCAAATCAATGCAGAATTTGGCTAATTACTCGTTTGAATGGGTGTTGCCGGGACACGGCCGCAGGTATAATGCCGATCGACAAACAATCAGCAATCAAATGCAAAAGTGTATTGCTTGGATGGTAGATGCTTAATGCGATCGGGTTCAAAACTCCGACTCAGCCAGATTCATTTGACCCCGGTAGCCTGTGAAAATCCGACTGCCATCTTTGAGAATATGAATCTCCATCTGATCGCTGGCCCAAGTGAGTCGATCCCCAAAAGCAGGATTGAAAAGATGGACGCGCTGGTTGCTGGAAGAAACGAGAGAATCGGGTGAGTTGACTGCCAAAGACTGCACGTAGGCACCATCGATTAAAATATCGAGTTGTTCGAGCAACTCCTCAGCACCGGCGGGCCCCTGTTGGGATCGCAATTGTTCTAACGTGAAGCCAGTAAACGACATGACATTTAATCCTGCTGCTTTGACTTGGCGTGCCAAATCTGCCAAGGCTGCAGCTTGCCAAAAAGGTTCTCCGCCCGAAAAGGTGACACCCTGGTTGCGAGGGTGACTGAGAATCTGCTGGACAAGGGCATCAACGCTGATTAGTCGATCGATCTCAAAGGACCAGGAAGCCGGATTAAAGCAGCCCGGACACTCCCGCAGACATCCTTGCACCCAGATCGTGGCTCGACAACCCGGCCCATTCACTTCCGACTCGTCTACATATCCCATGATGTTGAGATAGCCAGGAGGAATTTCTAAAAGCTGAAAATATGGGTTTGTTTTCTGAGGTTTCATCTGTTCTTTGCCTCTTGTTTTAATAACGGGTAACGCACTGGAATTCCTGTGACACGTTCAATGCGATCGCCAAAAACCTGTAGCACTTCAGGATGGACTTGCTTGAGTTGCCTTGTCGGATACAAACAGGCATTGGGCGGATCGTTCCCTCGTGCTTCTAGCTGATGCGTCAGGGGGCAAAGTCGCGTCGGCGTGTTGAGTTGGATTTCGTCCGGTAATAATGCTTGCATCCGGCGGATGTACTCTGCCCGATCCTGTTCGTTCCACTCGGTGAGTAGCATCGTCTGAATTGCCAGGTGTCCTGAATAGAGTTGGCGAAATTGGAGGAGACCGGCCCAAATGTCCAGGAGGTTGATGGTTGGCATGGGGCGATTGATGCGGCAGAATGATTCAGCAGCAATGGCATCAACTTTGACAGCTACCCAATCGGCGATCGCCAGTTCGTCACACACCGCGCGATCGCCCAGCAAACTGCCGTTGGTCAATACCCCAACGGGCTTCCCAGTCATCTCCTTCGCCACAACCAGTATTTCGCCTAAATTCAGCGCCAGAGTTGGCTCACCGCTACCGCTGAGGGTGATGGTGTTCGCATCGCCGACAGGGAAGGATTGCAGATCCTGTTTAATTTTCTGAGTCGGGACAAAAATCTGGCGGTGGCAAGTCTGGTGCTCAATCTCACCTAACTGGCAATACACACAGTTAAATGAGCAAGTAGAATCAGGCCCGATCGGATCGATCCCTAGCGATCGCCCAAAGCGCCAGGATTGCACTGGGCCGTAAACAGAAGTGAAGGGTTTAGTGACAGCAGACATGGCTTTAGCTCGATCTCCTATATTTTTATTAGGACTTACGCAAAAAACCCGGTTTCTCTGAAAAATAGTCGATATTCCTGAGAGATATTGACGCCGAAACCGGGTTTTTTGTCTCTCATTCGTAAATCCTGTTGGTGATTCTAAGGTGTGCCATTTTGAGCCGGTGGCATCACCACTTTTCGGGCGACACCCAATTTCTTTAACAGCCAAATTGCCCACCAGGTAGGATCGTACTCCCACCAGCGCCAGCCTGCTTTGGCAACGTTAGGATGGGCGTGGTGGTTATTGTGCCAACCTTCGCCATAGGTGAGAATAGCCGCCCACCAAAGATTGCGGGAGTTGTCGTTTGTGTCAAAGGTACGGTATCCCCACAGGTGAGTGACCGAGTTAATAAACCAGGTGCTATGCCAGAGTAAAACAGCTCGCACAAACATACCCCAGATCGCAAATGACCATCCCCCGAGTGCGTACAGCAGCAGCCCCAAGGGGATTTGCAGCAGCAAAAAGTTTCGATTCAGCCAGCAATAAAATCGATCGCGTGTCAGATCGGGGGCAAACCGCTGGTACTGTTCATAATCGAAGAATTCTGAATGCGGGTAGAAAATCCACAGCATATGGCTCCACCAGAACCCCCGACGGGCAGAGTAGGGATCTTTATCGACATCCTCGGTATAGGCGTGGTGCAGCCGATGACCCGCCACCCAGAAAATAGGTCCTCCTTGTAAAGCCGTGGCACCGATCAGGGCGATCGCATATTCCAGCCATTTAGGCACCTGAAAACTGCGATGGCTCAATAGGCGGTGATAGCCCAAACAAATGCCAATACTGCCAAATAACCAGTGCAAAAAGAGGGTCATCCCCAATGCTGACCAGGAGAAGCACCAGGGGGCTAAGAGGGCGAGGGCATGAACAGTCGTGAAAAAGAAGACCGCAGTCCAATCCAGCGGAACTCGAGTCGGAGTTGTTGGCAACAGTTTAGCGGTCATTAAATACCTCACAAAACAACAAATTACGCAGATGGGTAAATCCATCGCCAGCCTATTGGCAATAAACATTTAGAAAAACTCAACATCGATCGATTCCAGCAAGACTCAGCCTGTTATTCCGTTTCTGGCTTCACTTGCTACTTCGATCCCAAGCTGCGATCGCTGAAAGCGCGGCAGGTGGCGATCGCAACGCCACCTGCCGCGCCATCTGCGTCTGTTCGTCGGTTTCAATCAGAATTGTTTGGATATCATTCATGGGTAATCTAAATATGTATCATGGGTTCAGTTTGCCCATTAAGGAGCTTTTGAGATTTAGCCACCATCTTCGATTCATGCCCTACTTTTCCTTCTAAACCCACCATGGTTTTTGTCCCGTGCGTGGATCGGTTTCTTTCCACAGAGAAATCCAAATCGCATCTTCTTTGACAGCAACGCGGACGAGTTTGAGGGGAAGAGGTGCTGGACCGCGTACTACTGTGCCCTCTGGGTCATAGCGAGAACCGTGACAGGGACATTGAAATTGATTGTCATTGGGATTCCAAGGGAAAGTACAGCCCAAGTGGGTGCAGTTATCGACAATCCCCCAAGGATGGAGCGTACCATCTTCTCTGACGGTGAGGTAGGTAGGTTCCCCAGCCAATCCGGCAACTAAGGCGCGAGTTCCAGGGGGTGCTGCTAAAATCTGGCTGGCCGGAATCAGATTTCCGTGAATATCTTTAGCCAGAAGCGAACCATCTTCACTCCCCTCTGCTGGCGGAACCAAGAATTTGGCGGCAGGATAAAGAGCCACAGTAGCTGTGGCGGCGACAGCGGCTCCTGTGAGAAAGTTGAGTAGCTGCCTTCTGAACATTAAAGGATTTTCGAGTGGGATACTTTCTTCCATTTCTCATCTCCGAGTGCAGACTTAATGTTTTTGGGGATGCTGGTTTTTAGTATTAATGCCTAGCAAGCTATAGAGCGGACAAGTTCCAATTAAAGCTGTCAGGGCAGGAATAATTGAAATAATTCCTAATCCGATTCCTAATGCCGAACCTCCATAAACACCAAAGCCGAGGTAAAGTAGTACGCCTGCGAAACTAAAGCGGATGAGGCGATCGAGCATACCAACATTATTAAACATGGCGATCCTCCTTGAGAGACTCTAATTTTTTTTACTTTTGAGTTGGTTCATCTGGTCGGTTGTGAATACTAAAAAGCTCTTTTCTGATGTGCGATCGTTGTTCAAAAAAGTCAGGATGTTGATGAGAGTTGAGCAAGTAACGGAGATATCCACGCAAGACTCCCCAGTCTAGCAATACATGAACAACAGTTACGCATAAAGCAATAACACAAACAAGAAAATGTACATCTCCCCATTGGGATCTAGTTAAACTGAGGAACAAAGGTAGCCGCCCCGTTCCATATCCTTTGGGGGAAAACTCCAAAATAAAGCCAGTAATTGCTGCTAGACTCCAGACAACAAGCAACGTCAAAGCAATTGTTGCTCGAACATAAGTCAATAGATGAATTTTGCGCCTGCGTGCCATAGAGAAACTCCCAATCGCCTGGATATTTTTGCCAGCAATCGCTAATCAGAAAAAAAAAAAAATCCAAAATCTCAAATGGTTTTCTGGGTTCTGCCTCAGTTTTTTACTGTCAATCGATTTTAGATTTTAGATTTTAGATTTTAGAGGCGACCCCACGAATAAATACTCTTTCTTGAGGATTTTTGATTTTCGATCGATTCCACGGATAAATCACGTGGCAGGTACCACCTTTGAAATTCTTGGTCATAAGGAATACTAATTCGATCTAACAAAGGCTCGATTTTTACAGCCTTAGCATTCAAATCGCAATCCTTAAACGGCTCATAACCGCCTTCAGGCGTGGGATGAGCTTAACTCAGGTTCGGTTCCACCACCACATAATCAACAATCTTACAGATTTCTATTCTGCCGACAAGATAGTTACGTTCAAGCCCCTATAGTTACCGCGAGTAAAAGATTGGGTACTGCTAATATATTGCAGACATTCTGAAAAAAATGTTAAATTTTCGCTGGCACGATCGCAATGATTTATTAACCCATTCAACACAGATTTGGATGCACTACCGAGTTGCTGATGCGGTCTAATCTTCTAGCGTTCTTTTGCTCGGCAAAAAACAACATCGTAATAATTTTTTTAGCATTGTCTCAACTTCAGCATTAGAGCCAATGCTTTACCCCAAGCAACTATGAGACAGCACCGGTAACTGACTTGTAGACGAGAGAGGATTAAAGTAAAAATGTTTTTGCAGGAGCCCGAATTAAATAGCTTCCAAAAATCGATGTTATTTAATTCTTGTTTCTGAGCCAGATTACAATATCACTTTTCCTCATTTTTTTGAAATCATGACAGCTATCTTCAAACAGCACGATCGCGCTAATGTTTGGGAGCGATTCTGCAACTGGATCGCCAGTACAGAGAATCGAATTTATATTGGCTGGTTTGGAGTCCTCTTAATTCCGACAGCCCTAACCGCAGCCATTGTCTTTGTCCTCGCCATGATTGCGGCTCC
Organism: Microcoleus sp. F4-D5; assembly: GCF_036704885.1. Taxonomy (NCBI): domain Bacteria; kingdom Bacillati; phylum Cyanobacteriota; class Cyanophyceae; order Oscillatoriales; family Microcoleaceae; genus Microcoleus; species Microcoleus sp. F4-D5. The sequence goes on from NZ_JAUBSX010000014.1 coordinate 97,434, forward strand.
CCCCGTGGATATCGACGGGTTGCGGGAACCTGTATCCGGTTCGCTGCTATACGGTAACAACATCATCACCGCGACTGTGGTTCCTAGCTCCAATGCCATTGGCTTGCACATTTACCCAATTTGGGAAGCCGCTTCCCTGGATGAATGGCTCTATAATGGCGGTCCCTGGCAACTAATCGTGTTCCATTTTCTGATTGCGATCTATGCCTACATGGGTCGGCAATGGGAACTGAGCTATCGCTTAGGAATGCGTCCCTGGATTGCAGTTGCCTACTCTGCTCCTGTGGCAGCAGCAACATCCGTGTTATTGATCTACCCGATCGGACAGGGCAGTTTCTCAGACGGTCTAATGCTGGGGATTTCTGGAACCTTTAACTTCATGATCGTGTTCTCTGCCGAGCACAATATTCTCATGCATCCCTTCCATATGTTGGGTGTAATAGGCGTGTTTGGCGGTGCGTTGTTTAGTGCCATGCACGGGTCTTTAGTAACCTCCAGTCTAGTGCGCGAAACGACCGAAGAAGAGTCTCCAAACTATGGATATAAATTTGGTCAAGAGGAGGAAACCTACAACATTCAAGCAGCCCACGGCTATTTTGGACGGCTGATCTTCCAGTATGCCAGTTTCAATAATTCCCGCGCTTTGCACTTTTTCCTGGCTGCATGGCCCGTAGTCGGAATTTGGTTTGCGGCACTGGGAATTAGCACCATGTCTTTCAACCTGAATGGACTAAATTTCAATAATTCCATCCTAGACAGCCAGGGACGACCGATTGCCACCTGGGCAGATATCCTCAACCGTGCCAATCTAGGGATTGAGGTGATGCACGAGCGCAATGCCCATAACTTCCCCCTGGATTTAGCTTCTGCTGAAGCTCAACCGATCGCCCTAGTGACTCCTGCCATTAATAGCTAAGCGTTTGAACGACAAGCTTTCTATAAGTAGTGCAATAGCACCCTTTATGGGGTGCTATTGCACTTGTAGAAGAGATATAAATGGCAAAGATCGCCGCTACAAAAACAAAGCCCCAAAGGTGGGCAAAGGTGGGAATACTAAGACTCAAGATCAGCTCAAGCAAGCTGCCAGATCGGCATCAGGGGTGGTAATGGGCTGCAAGTTGTATTGCTCCGACAGAAGCTTGAATACATTGGGAGAAATAAACGCCGGTAATGTCGGCCCTAAACGAATGTTTTTAATCCCCAAATGCAAGAGAGTGAGCAAGACGGCTACTGCCTTTTGTTCGTACCAGGACAGAATCATGGAAAGGGGTATATCGTTGACACCTACCTCAAAGGCATTGGCTAGGGCTACAGCAATCTGAATCGCGGAGTAGGCATCGTTGCACTGACCAACATCCATCAGGCGGGGTAGTCCGTCAATGTCGCCCATTTGTCGATCGAAGAACCGAAACTTGCCGCAAGCCAAGGTGAGCACGAGACAATCATCAGGCACTTTTTCGACGAACTCGGTGTAGTAGTTGCGATCGGGTTTGGCTCCATCACAGCCCCCCACCAGGAAGAAATGGCGGATTTTACGCTGTTTCACAGCCTCAATGATTTTATCTGCCACCCCTAGGACTGTATTGTGGGCAAAACCAACTGTGACTTCCCTGGCGGGTGCATCTTCAGTAAAGCCGGGAAGTGCCAGTGCTTTCTCAATAACGGGAGTAAAATCGGGTGTGCCATTGTCGATCGCACTCAAGTTAATAATGCCGGGATAGCCGACTGGGCCAACGCTAAAGAGTTTATCTTCATAATAGGAATGAGTTGGCATTAAGCAGTTGGTCGTAATCACGATCGCACCGGGGAACTTGGCAAAATCCTTAGTTTGGTTCTGCCAAGCAGTGCCGTAGTGACCGTAGAGATGGGGGTACTGCTGTTTTAGTTTGGGATAGCCGTGGGCGGGGAGAAGTTCGCCGTGGGTGTAAACCGTAATTCCAGTGGCTGCGGTTTGCTTCAGTATGGCTTCGAGTTGTTTGATGTCATGTCCTGAAACCAGAATCGCCTTCCCTTGCCGTGGATTGAGGGGAACAGGCGTGGGAATTGGGTGCCCGTAGGTAGTGGTATGTCCGGCATCCAACAGTTCCATCGATCGCAGATTAATGGCTCCCACCTCAAGAGCAAGATTCACCCACTCCTGCAAGCCCAAGGTCTGGTTATCGAGAGCGGTCAGCGCTTCATAAATGAAACGATACACCCGCTCGTCTTCCTGTCCAACTTCGTAGGCGTGGAAGGTGTAGGAGGCAAGACCCTTAACGCCGTATAGTACGGTGAGTTTGAGCGAGAAAATATCCACATCCGAGGCAGACTGACTGAGGAACTGGAGGGAAATCTGCTCACCCTGCTCAACGAGGTTCTCGTCAAAGTTGGGTTCCCAGTTGGAAATTTCAGCCCAAGTGGGTGGATTGTCTGTTGCTTGCTGTACTTGAGCCTTGAGGTTGGCGCGATGGGCGATCGCTTCCTGGAGATACTCAACAAACCGCTTTTCGGAAAAGTTGACATTCGTCATCGTGGCAAATATCGCTTCGCAGGTGAAGACATCCACTGCATGAGTATCAATGCCTAACTCCTTTGCTTTCAGGGCAATCGGAGCCAACCCGCGCAGATAATAAATCAGCAGATCTTGGATAGCATTCACCTGGGGACTTTTCCCACAAGCACCAAACTGATGGCATCCTTGTCCGCTTGCTGTTTGTTCGCATTGTTCACAGAACATGGATTTTTTCCTTGTTGAATTGGTTATAATTTACGCAACAACTCGGTGATAAAAGTATTTATCCGTCCCTAACTATGTTAACAAATCTGAGTTAACAACTCTGACAAGCGAATTTCAAAGGTGATACAAGCCCCCGGATTTATCCGTGGAATCAATCCCAAATCGAAAATCGAAAATCCTCAAGCCCCCGCATTTATCTCGCGCAAGTCAATCTAAAATCTAAAATCTAAAATCTAAAATCGATTGACGATAATTCATAGGGACTTGGAAAACCGTTTGCTTGAGTGGGGGATGAGATAGCTATCAAACACGGAGGCAATATTGCGAATTAGCAATCGCCCGATCGCCGTTACTTCAATGCCATCGCCCCAACGTTTGATTAACCCATCGGCTTCTAAGGCATCAAGTTGTGGCAAAACCTCAGCGAAATAGTCATTAAAATCTAGATCGAAGCCGAGATGGTATTTTTCTTCCAAATCTTGCACCGACAGTTGGAATTGACACATTAATTCCATGATTACTGTGCGCCGAATCAGATCGTCCTGATTAAGTATAACACCTTTTTCGATCGGCAATTCCTTCCCATCTATCGCCCGATAAAAGTCTTTCAATCGCTTGTGGTTTTGGGTATACACATCCTGCAACATACTGATGGAAGTCATGCCAAAGCCCAACAGATCCGATTCGGGCTTAGTGGTATAACCCTGAAAATTACGATGGAGTTGCCCAGCTTGTTGCGCGATAGCTAGTTCATCATTAGGCTTGGCAAAGTGATCCATACCAATAAACACATAGCCATTTTGCGTCAGTTGGGCGATCGTACTTTGCAGAATTTTCAGCTTTTCGCCAGCAGTCGGCAAGGCGGATTCCGGCATCCGTTTCTGAACCGGTTTGATCCAGGGAACATAGGCAAAATTAAAGACGGCAATGCGATCGGGATTTAATTGCAAGGTCTTCTGTACCGTTTCCTGGAATGTGGCTTGTGTCTGGAAAGGTAAGCCGTAAATCAAATCTACATTGACACTTTCAAACCCTGCTTCCCGAATCCAATCCATCACATCAAACAACATCGCTTCGGGCTGCACCCGATTGATTGCTTCCTGCACGGTGGGATTAAAGTCTTGAATGCCAAAGCTAATCCGATTGAAGCCTAATTGTCGCAGAAATAGAATATATTCGCGATCGATATAGCTAGGATTGACTTCGATCGATATTTCTGCCGCGTCATCGAACCGAAAATATCGATTTAACTGGTTCCAGAGACACTCTACCTGACTGCGATCGAGATAGTTGGGCGTGCCACCGCCCCAGTGCAACTGATGCACCAGCCGATCGGCATCCACCAAAGTGGCAACTTGGCGAATTTGGCGATCGAGATAGCCTAAATAGGGTTCTACCACCTCTTTGCGCTGGGTGATGATGGTATTGCAGCCGCAGAAATAACAGGGGGTTTCACAAAAGGGGATGTGGCAGTAAAGCGATAAGGGGGTTTGTTTGTGATTGCCGACGGCGATCGCGGTTATAAATGCGTTGCGATCGAAGTCAGTGCTTAATTCTGTGGCGGGTGGATAGCTGGTATAGCGAGGTAAAGGCTGGTTGTATTTATTCAACAATGCAGCATCAAATTCAACTGTTTGTGATAAGTGTTTCATTAACTGATGTGTCCTTTTGGTAGTGTATAATATCAATTCCGGTTGCACCGTCCGTGATTGTTGACTGTTGACTGTTTACTGTTGACTCGGGGTCGAAAAACTCAATAGTTGAGTGTTAACTGTTGACTCGATTTTATGATTCCGATGCAACCGGAAACGATATAACTTCAGAGCCCCGGCATATTTTAGAGATACGATCGATCTTGTTTTCCTTGGGCGATCTATTTCGCCACAGATTCTCGCTGGGCAGCATGAGAGTGGCGTTCTGTACTGCCGGGGCGATCTTGCCGAGTCAGCAAATCAAAGGTATGTTCCCCAATTGCCGCTTTCACATCGGCTTCGAGTTCGTGCATCACATCCCGGTTGAGGGCAAATGCCGTATTTGCTTCTGCGACAATTCGCTCGATCGTGTCAGCATCCACCGGAAACTCATCAAAGGTTTGGCGATAGCGTTCCTTAAATACTCGCCTTGCTTCTGGTGTCGATATTTGGGAAAATTCATAGAAATTTGTTCCCCGATCCGGCGGCAGAGACAACGCCGATCGAATCACGTTTTTCAAGCTTTGTCCGCCGGATAAATCACCCATATAGCGGGTGTAGGCATGGGCAATCAGCAGGACTGGATCGGTTTTTGAGAGGGTTTGAATGCGATCGCGATACACACAACCCGCTGGAGAAGCCGTAATTTCCTCCAGCCAATTTTCACCGTAATAAAAAGCTAGATCGCAAGCCAGATTCTCAGTGCGATTTAACTCAGGGAAATAGAGAGTCCCGATAATCGGGTGGCTGACATGGTTCTGCAAAGCCGTTTCTAGGGCGCTGTAAACAAAGTACAAATCGGCAAATAGTTTACGCAAAGGTTCCGGTTCCACAATGCCTTTGATAAAGCATTTCATAAATGCCGTATTTTCGGCTGTGGTGTGGGATTGCATCGTGCCTTCTCGGAGGCGTGTCGATAGATTAGTCATGGCAATATCTCCTAATTAATAGCGGTTCTGGACGATTCAGCATTAATCGATGGCAGTAAATAAAGGCGCAATAACTGCCACACGATCGCAGCAATCCAGGGTAATTTTTGGCAAAATTGGATTGCGGCAGGGCGCTGGTTACTTGAGATTTCTGCTAGCTTCTGATTGGCGATCGCGCATCGCTCCAAACGGGGAAAGAATTCTGGATGGTGAGTATCTAAAATACTGGGAAACGCCCGTTTTGCCGTTTCATTGGTGCGATCGATCACCTGCTTGTTATATTCCTGGGGGTCGATGCCGATCGAGTCATAAAATGTGGAGCGTTCCAACACCGTCATTGTGTGGGTGGCAAACACCGTCAGCAGGAAAAAGCGCGCCCAGAGTCTTGCCTTCCAGTTATTCCAAAGCTGAGGCTGCGATCGCAACAATGCCTTGAAGAAATCCCCATGCCGATTTTCGTCTTGGCACCAATTCTCGAAGTAGCGAAACAGGGGATAGATTTGATGTTCGGGATGTTGTTCTAGATGGCGATACACCAAAATATAGCGCCAGTAGCCAATTTTTTCCGACAGATAAACAGTATAAATTACCCATTCTGGAGGGAAGAATGTGTAGGTACGATTTTTTGTTAAATAGCCCAGATCGAGAGACAACCCAAAATCGGCCATCGCCTTATTCAAGAAACCGGCATGGCGCGCTTCATCCCGTGCTAGTAGGTTAAAGGCTTCCGATAACAACGGTTGGCGATTCTTGAGTTTGCGGGAGAGTTCTTTGAACAAGAGAAAACCCGAAAATTCTGAGGTACAGGATCGCTCCAGAAAGTCAATAAATGCCTTTCGCGTTTCGCCATCAATGTTGTCCCAGGATTGCTCAAACTCCTGATTGCGGACAAAATGGTGGCGGTTATAGTCCGCGCGCAATTCTGCTACAACTGCTTCTAATTCCGGTTGTTGCCCGGACAGATCCATTTCGGCAACGGCATCAAAATTGGTGGTGTAAAAGCGGGGTGTTAACAGGGTTTCTTGAACGGGTGCTTTAATGCCGGATGGCAGACCAGCAGACTCCGATTTACTAATTGAACTGACCATAGGAGTGGAGAGTGGATTTTTCGGAATTGATGACTGTGAACCACATTGCCTTAATCCGCGATCGCCCACAAGTCAGTTACCAGTGCTATCCTATAGTTACTTGAGGTAAAGCATTGAAGCAAATAGGACGCTTGAGCCATTTCTAAAGAAATATTAATTTTAGGCTTTGGCAAATCAAAAAAACGTTACAAACATTTTAGAAGTCCAACCCAGCTTGAGATTGCTATCGCGCAGTTATCTACCCCTGGAATATCCATTTTGAAGGGAGTTTATGGTGGAAGCAAGTCAGTGCATAGAGGTTAAATGTCCGATTCAGTTTGTGCTGGATTTGTTGGACAATAAATGGTCAATTTTGGTTCTACGCGAACTGTTTGGAGGCGCGAGGCGTACCCACGAATTACTCGCTGCACTTCCTGGCATCAGCACAAAAACCCTCACCCAACGCCTCCGAGAGTTGGAATCTCAAGGGTTAGTCGATCGCCGCGTTTATGCCGAGATTCCGCCCCGTGTAGAATATTCCCTCACGCCCAAGGGTCGCCAAATTCAACCGGTGATGACAGCCCTGCATCAAGTAGGATCGCAGTGGCTGGGACAGGAGAGTTGTATTTGTCCCCTAACACACTCGGATGCTGAGGACGATCGCATGGACGCTTCAGGTCTAATTTCAGATTAAAAATGTCAGAATTATTCATCTCTCTCTTCTCTTCCTCAGTGTCCTCTGCGTCCTCTGCGGTTTAATCATTCCGGTTCTGGCGCGTGAATTCCGTGGGTTAAGTTTAGCCCCGCTAAGAATTAGCCTTTGGAATAGCCACCAAAGTCATAGAATTAGCGGGGTAAGTTGCCCTAAAACCATATTTATATACTCTCAAGCCGAAGTTCCAAGTGCTAATTTTATTTACACCGTAGATGTCAGGGCTGATTGAATGGCGATCGGCTTTAACGTCTACAGATAAGGTGGGATTGGCTGTTTGGGCGATGCCATTTTGATGTAAGCTGCTGTTGCTACTACCCCCAAAGTCGCCAAAACACCTAAAAATAATAGGATAATCCAACGCGGTTTATTTTAGGGCGATCGCCACACAAATCCTGCATTCATTTGGATAAAGTCTGAAAACTGCTTGTGCGATCGAAAAATGTTAATTAAATTATCCTAATCTTTTATTCACATTATAGAAGATGTTGAATTAAGCAGTCACTCCCCAAGCTTTTCAGCAGAATCTCAACAAGTCTATAGACATGGGTTCCTAGTGTGGGTGGCCACTTTTGCAGAGAACTTGGATGTAGATTTTTCGCTCGATTTACTGCATCTTTAGTATTTGGCTTGTAAGCAGAGATATCCAGATTGCTACCATTGTAACTTCCTAAAATTTTTCGTAGTCTTGCCTTAAAATTATCGCAAGTTCTATCCTGAGTATTAATATCTTCAAAGTGTAAAGTTAACCATACTTCAAAACAAGGATTGCTAATAGCTAAATTATAACTTCTTTGCCTAGCTTGACTACAGACATCACTCTATTTTTTGTCACGCCAACGATCCACATCAAAAACCAGCCCAAGCATATCATCCTCATTTAGATCGTATTGTTTTTTGAATATATCTAAACGCTTTAAAACATATTCAGGTGAAGATTTACCATCTTCTGTAGTTGCTAATATCTCCACTTTGATTCTGGTGCTCTTAAACATCCCAAAATATTGCTTTTCAGTTTCCTTACCTTCCGTAGCAACTATAAATAGTTTTACATCTCTCCGGTCGTGTTCGCGATCTAATAATTTTGTTCGCTTAATTTTTCCCATTGCTATTAGTTATTTATCACGCATAGATCGGCTTCACAATTAAGCCAGCCTAAACTTTGTGGATTTCCAAAGAAGGGAATAGCTCCAAAACGTCCATTCAAATAACCTTTTTCAATTTTCAGATCGGGTCTCATTTTGAATTCCGCTAAAGAGTAAAGATTAGACACACCTTGTTCGCTCTTTTCAACAAACAAAATTTCATCCCGTCGTAGTAAATCTAAGTCTAGCAAGTTGGTATCATGGGTTGTAAAAATGAGTTGATTTTTTTTGTCTCTACAATTGATTGCTACTTGTACAAAATTACGAGAAAGCAGAGGATGCAAACGTCTATCAAGTTCATCCAAAAAAATGACTTTTTCTTCTTCTTGTTTTAAAATAAAAAGAGCCGGAATCAAATTAATGAGACGTTGAGTTCCTTCTGATTCCTCTTCTAGTGAAAAATCAACAAATTCTCCCTCTTCACTGCGATGACGAGTTCTGAGTTGAATCAAGATTAATTGACTTTCATCATCCTTAAACAGTAGAAATCTTGTTGTACCTCCTAAGTTCTCAATCATGGCCATTGAATTTTTTTCTGTTTGATTCAGGGTCTGAATAAGATTATCTCTTAAAACTTTAGGCATAGTTGGAAAGTGCCGCTCAAAATCTAACTCTACTTCCTCTGTAACTATGGAATCAATTCCTGTTCCTGCAAATTTAAGAAACTCACTCAGAAAGTCCGTGAATGATTCATCACTGAGTATACCAATTTCTAAGCCCCTACAATCTGCTTCTGCTGGAATAATAGTTAAGACTTTTCTGAACCAGTCAAAAATAGGTTTTAGAATAACAACATTTCGCTCAAGAGATTCGGTTAATAAAAGTTGATTAGGGCGAGTTCCCTCTGCAATAAAATCGAGAAACTGTTGACGCTTGTTACTTCGACCTTTAAGTTTTAAACCATATTCTACTGTAGTTTCTTTTTTTGATGACGTGACCCGCTCAAAGTACATCACTTCCCGCTTCTTGCCCTGAGGGATTCCATAAAGCCATTCTTCAAATATTTGCTCTCTATTTAATTTAAACCCGTAGGAGTATTGATCGCCTTGGTGCGTAAAAATAAACTCAAACTTGCTAGGCTGCTTATTATAATCACCCAGTTTGAATGGAGAAACAGGGATAGTTTGACTGCTGCGAGTTCCCTGTACAACTAAGTTTTTGGCAAAACTGATAGCCTCGATCAGATTTGACTTGCCTGCTGCATTTGCTCCGTAGATTGCTCCAATTGGCAATATCGATCGCCCTTTTCCTGCTGCATCTTCAGCAAGGTGATCTATATGTTGTTGGTCGCTATTAACTCCCACCATACTAAAAGTGACTTCATCCCTGAAGGATAAGAAATTTTGTATAGTAAGTTGAATTAACATTGTTTTTACCCATTAGGAGCCATTGGATTACACTACTTTCACCCATTATGGTAGCCTAAAACAGGTATTTAGGAGAAAAAATCTCCTAAATACCTAGTTTTATGCAAATTTCATCTCTCTAGACGGAGATGTGGGGGATGCCAAGGGGCTCTAAACTCAGAGCCAAACGAGATTTAGCATAAATTTCAGTCTTAAGTGTAAGCCTCCATTGGCAAACAAGAACAGACAAAATTGCGATCGCCAAACGCATTATCTATTCGGCCCACCGCCGGCCAAAACTTATGTTCGCGAGTCCAAGGTGCCGGATAAGCCGCTTGCGCGCGAGTATAAGGACGATTCCACTCATCAACCATCAGAGATTCTGCTGTGTGCGGCGCATTTTTCAAAACGTTATTTTGCGCGTCAACATTGCCTTTTTCAATCTCCGCAATTTCAGATCGAATTGCAATCATCGCATCGCAAAAACGGTCTAATTCCTGCTTTGATTCGCTTTCCGTCGGTTCTACCATTACCGTACCTGCGACCGGCCAAGAAACCGTCGGCGCGTGATAGCCGTAATCCATCAACCGTTTAGCGATATCTTCGACTTCAATAGCCGCAGATTTTTTGAGCGATCGCAAATCCAGAATACACTCGTGCGCCACCAAACCAGCTTTCCCTTTGTACAAAACCGGATAATAAGATTGTAACCGCTGCGCCATGTAATTAGCATTAAGAATTGCTACTTTTGTTGCCTCAGTTAAACCCACTCCTCCCATCATCCGAATGTACATCCAAGAAATTGGCAAAATGCTAGCACTTCCCCAAGGCGCGGCGGAAACAGCACCAACTGATATTTGTTGACTGTTGACTGTTGACTGTTGACTGTTAAGAATAGAATGACTGGGCAAAAATTCTACTAAATGAGACATTACCCCAATCGGCCCCATACCCGGCCCGCCGCCGCCGTGGGGAATGCAGAAAGTTTTGTGCAAATTCAAGTGACAAACATCAGCACCAAAATCACCGGGGCGGCATAAACCAACTTGAGCATTCATATTTGCGCCGTCCATATAAACTTGTCCGCCGCAGTTGTGGACAATATCGCAAATCTCTTTAATTTCTTCCTCAAAAACGCCGTGCGTTGATGGATATGTTACCATCAAAGCCGCCAGTTCATTTTTGTGTTTCTCGGCTTTTTTCTGTAAATCCGCAACATCAATATTGCCCTGAGAATCGCACTCTACCGCAACTACTTTCATCCCCGCCATCACCGCGCTAGCCGGATTTGTACCGTGGGCTGACTGGGGAATCAAACAGATATTTCGGTGGGATTCGCCTCGGTGTTCGTGGTATTGGCGGATAACTAATAAACCCGCGTATTCGCCCTGAGAACCGGCGTTTGGCTGCAAAGAAATTCCCGCAAAACCTGTAATTTCTGCCAGCCACTGTTCTAGTTGCACGAACATCATTTGATATCCGCGAGTTTGATCGCGGGGTGCAAAGGGATGTATCTTGCCAAATTCCGCCCAAGTCACCGGCATCATCTCTGCTGTTGCATTCAATTTCATCGTGCAAGAACCCAAGGGAATCATCGATGTATTTAGCGATAAATCCTTGGCTTCTAAACGGTGCAAATAGCGCAAAAGTTCAGTTTCTGAATGGTAGCTGTTGAAAACTGGATGGGCGAGATAGCTGCTGGTGCGATCGCAAAAATCTGGTAAAGTCAAATATGAATTCAATGCGTCTGCATCCAGCGGAATGTTGAGAGCATTCTGCCCGTCAGCCCTGATATAATCCTTATCCCGTGCAAAAATTTTCCACAACTCTTGCACGTCTTCAGCGGTGACTGTTTCATCTAAAGTGATTCCCACTGTCGAATCATCAAACACTCGGAGATTAATTTGGCGAACTTTAGCAGCTTCTAGAAGTTCTGACAGCGGTTTGTCTCCCAATTCTACCCGCAAAGTATCGAAGAAAGGTTGAGAACCAATTTTGTATCCGAAACTTCTTAAACCGGATGCCAAAAGTGCTGTTAAACTCCTTACTTTCTCAGCAATGTCTTTCAGTCCAGACGGGCCGTGATAAACAGCATACATACTCGCCATCACTGCCAGCAAAACTTGAGCAGTACAAATATTGCTAGTTGCTTTTTCGCGGCGGATGTGCTGTTCGCGAGTTTGCAATGCCAAACGCAAAGCAGATTTGCCGTTGGCGTCTTTAGAAACGCCGACAATTCTACCGGGAACTTGCCGTTTAAACTCTTCTCGCGTGGCGAAATAGGCTGCGTGGGGCCCTCCGAATCCCATCGGCACTCCGAAGCGCTGAGTGCTTCCTACGGCTATATCCGCGCCGAATTCGCCGGGGGGTGTGAGCAAGCAAAGGCTCAAAATGTCGGCAGCAACTGTTACTAATGCGCCGACTTCGTGAGCCGATCGAATAAAATCCCTATAGTCGTAAATTGCCCCGTCTGTGGCGGGGTATTGCAGGAGAGCGCCGAAGATTGTACGATCGAACTCAAAGCTTTGATGGTCGCCGACAATTACCTCAATTCCCAGCGGCTTAGCGCGAGTTTGCACCACTTCCACAGTTTGAGGGTGGCAATCTTGGGAAACAAAAAACGCTTTTGCCCCCTTTTTGCTGGCGCCGTAACTCACCGCCATCGCTTCCGCCGCCGCTGTCCCTTCATCCAGCAAAGAAGCGTTGGCAATTTCCAAACCCGTGAGGTCAATTATCATGGTTTGGAAGTTCAGTAAAGCTTCCAATCGCCCTTGAGCAATTTCGGCTTGGTAGGGAGTGTAAGCTGTATACCAGCCGGGATTTTCTAGGATATTCCGCTGGATGACCGGGGGTGTAATGCAGTCGTGATATCCTGTGCCGATGTACGATCGAAATACCTGATTTTTTGCAGCAATTTCTTTCAATTCTGCCAAAGCGCTGTACTCGCTTTGCGCTTCGGGAAGTTGTAGAGGTCCACAAATGCGAATCGCCACAGGAACCGTTTTTTCAATCAACTCATCAAGGCTGGAAATCCCCAAAACATCTAGCATTTGCTGGATTTCGCTGGGTGTCGGGCCAATGTGCCGGCCCGCAAAACCATCGAGGGAAACAAGGTTTTGCTGCTGGTTGGGTTCAAGTTGAGGGCTGTAGAGTACCAAGGCGGATTCTCCTGAATAGACTTTTGCTTCTTTGTTTGTAACATTTTGCTAAGAAAACCAGGAAGATTTTCTGCGTCTATCAAAGTCCGACAGTCCGACAGGGGTTGAAACCGCTGTCTCATAGCTAAAGTCGTCTGAAGACGACTCAGGAAGATTTTCTGCCTCCATCAAAGTCCGACAGGGGTTGAAACCGCTGTCTCATAGCTAAAGTCGTCTGAAGACGACTGTAGATTAAAGTCGGTGGTTGAAACCGCTGTCGAGAGTCAAACGAAGTCTGCCGTAGCGGGCAAGCGAGATAAAGGCGGTATTTAAGCCGGATTTGGTATCAGTCGTCTTTAGTCGTCTTTAGACGACTTCTGCTATGAGCCCCGTGGGTTTCAACCCCTGGCGGATTGTGGAGGAATCAACGATCCCTATGCCCAAATTCCCACTCAAAACTCAAAACTACTCCGCTTCGGCGATCGTTTGGCGATATTTCTCGGCAGACATAGCGTCATCGACTTCGCTGGGATTGTCAACGCGCACTTTCACCAGCCACCCGTCGCCGTAGGGGTCATCCCCCACCATCTCAGGGTCCTCTACAATGGCATCGTTGCGTTCTACGACAGTGCCGGTAACGGGCGCTATCAAGGGTGAAACTGCTTTCACTGACTCAATTGAACCGAATTCCTCGTCCTTTTCCAGCTTTGTACCGACCTCTGGCAATTCCACAAATACGATATCACCTAATTGATTTGCGGCAAACTCAGTGATGCCGATCGTGGCTGTGTCGCCTTGGAGTAGGATGTATTCGTGGCTGTCTAGATATTTCAACTCATCTGGGTATTGTGCCATGTCTTTTCTCCCAATAAACAAAGTATCAAGTAAATCTTATTAAATTATTGGCCTTTCGTGATGGCTAACTGGAAAAAAAAAATATTAAACGCTTGCTTTTTGGAGAATTTTCTGTCAAACGACTGATGCGATCTATAATTTTTATTTACGCATTTCTGTGTTTTTACGGTTTCTTTTTTTCAGAACGGCTAATTTTTCAACCTCCCCCATCTAGTCAGAGTGATAGCAGGGAAGTTATCAAAGTTAGCTCAGCTAATGGCGTGAAAATTTCTGCTGTTCATTTTCCTAACCCGCAAGCTAAATATACCATACTTTACAGTCACGGAAATGCGGAAGACTTGGGCGCGATCTTGTGGCTGATCGGAGAGATTCGAGATAGCGGGTTTGCTGTGTTTGCCTATGATTATCAAGGTTACGGGACGAGTCAGGGAAAGCCTTCTGAGTATAATACTTATCGCGATATTGAGGCTGCTTACAATTATTTAACCCAACAGTTGGGAGTACCTGCACAGCAAATTATTCTTTACGGGCGTTCGGTAGGCGGTGGGCCGGCAATTGATTTGGCTTCCCGGCAAAAAGTCGGCGCTTTGGTGGTTGAAAGTTCCTTTGTTTCGGCTTTTCGGGTGTTGACGCGGATTCCGCTTTTACCCTTTGATAAGTTTGTGAATATTGATAAGATTGGCAAAGTTCGATCGCCTGTTTTGGTGATTCACGGTAAGGCTGATGAGGTGGTGCATTTTTGGCATGGAGAACAGTTGTTTGCAGCGGCGAAGCAGCCGAAATTAAATTTTTGGGTTGATGGGGCCGGTCATAATAATTTGATAGATGTGGCGGGCGATCGCTATGCTGCAACTTTGCGACAATTTGCTAAGCTAGTAGATGAGTCTTCTTGACCGCAATTATGAGCAACGGGCTAGAAGCCCGTTCCACAAGAACTCAATCAGTCCTGGATGCACTCCTACCAAAGAAACCGCAACGGGCTAGAAGCCCGTTCCACAACAACACCTACACTTATACCTTATTGTCAACCGTTGCTATGAGCAACGCCCTTAAATTAAGGCTTACCTACTTAATTTAACTGGGTCGATTGGGCGATCGATAAAATGGTTTTTTTACCACACTAGCCTGATAGTTTTTGCCGCGAATTTCGACTTCTAACTGCTGACCGATTTTAGCTAATTTTGAGGGAACAACCGCGAGGGCTACTGCCCGATTCAATGTAGGCGATAATGTACCGCTAGTAACTTCTCCTACTGTTTCGCCTTCAAATATTACCGGATAGCCGTGGCGCGCAATGTGCCGCCCCTGCATTTCTAACCCTACCAAGCGCTTCGATACTCCATTTGATTTCTGCTGTTCCAAAACCTCCCGCCCAATAAAATCGCCTTTGGTGTCCAGGTGAACAACCCAACCCAATCCCGCTTCTAAAGGCGTAGTATGGTAATCGATATCTTGACCGTAAAGTGCCATTGCTGCTTCTAGACGCAAAGTATCTCTCGCACCCAAACCGCAGGGTACAACGCCAGCAGTTAACAGTTTTTGCCAGAGTTCTTTTCCAACTTCGGCATCGACCATAATTTCAAATCCATCCTCTCCGGTGTAACCAGTTCTGGCGATAAAACTCGGCTGTCCCAACAGGTTTGTTTCTAGGTGGCCGAATGCCTTAATTGGTGCGAGGTTGTCTTCCACAAAAGGCTGGAGAAAACTAACAGCTTCTGGCCCTTGAATCGCGATTAAAACTTTGTTTTTGGAGATGTCTGCAAAACTAACTCCGCTCAATTCTAAATGGGCGGCAATCCAAGCTTTATCTCTGATGCGAGTGGCGGCGTTGACAATGATTACTGCCCGTTCTTCGCTAGTAGTGGCATCGGGTTCTTGGCAGTAGAAAATAATGTCGTCTAAGATGCAGCCTTTGGCATTTAGCAAGACTGTATATTGAGCTTGACCCGGTTGCAAGCGGCTCAAGTCTGAGGGTACTAAGGGTTGAAATTTTTCTCTTACTTGTTTCCCTCTCAAACCAAATTTTCCCATGTGGGAAATGTCGAACATTCCTGCTTGCTGGCGTACTGCTTGGTGTTCGCTGCTGATGCCTGCGTACTGCACCGCCATCTCCCATCCGGAAAAGGGAACCATCCGAGCTTTAAGTTCTAATGATAGGTCGTATAGAGGCGTGCGGGCAAGTTGGCTCGGCCTCTCTGGATTGCTGGGTTCAGTTGACTTGGCCACAGGTAGCGCTTTGGTTGCGGGTAGAATGTTTTGATTTTACCAAAAATTGAGTTCGCATTTTTGGACGATCGGCTTGGGGATAAATCGTCGATAAGTAAGCCCACCTGAAAAAACAGAATACCGATATTCCCGAGTTCTGTAAGAAGTCGAGGATCTAGCAGGTATCGCTGTTTAAGTTTTTTTAATGGAGAATAGCGGGCTCGAACCGCTGACCCCTACAATGCCATTGTAGTGCTCTACCAACTGAGCTAATTCCCCTTTCTTTTCGCGCTCTCAATCATCTCTTAACTGACCAATATTTGTCAAGCGTTTTTACAAAATTATTTTTGAGCCTTGGACTGGCAAGGCTTTGGGCTTTTTGTCAAAAAACATCTCCTCCCTTCTGGATCATCGTCAATCCCTACTATGATTTAGTAAGTGTGTTGGGATATTTCGGTTAAATGGCTCAAACAAGACCCCATGAGGAAGTAGACGACTACCAGAGCTGCTGCTGAGACAGCAACTAGAGTACCGGCTAGCATTAGTGAAAATTCCCGTTGCGCGATCGCCTCCTGAATCAAGTGCAAAGACCAAGCAACGAGGGCAACGTCAATTATTAAAATAGAAACCAGCATAAGTTACGATTTGTAACAGCTCACCTATTGTAACAAAACTTTTCGCTCCGTGCAGATAAGCTCAGGCGTATTTAACTTTTGCTCTAAAACCCGGAGGGAGCAGCGGAAAGCTAGTGAAAAAAAATGATAGCTTTTCTTAATAATTACAATATGCAAAGTAAATGAGAGCTAGCTCAACTTTAGAGGTGGCGTTTTTGGCTCTTGAGCAAGGGATTCCCTGCGGGATAGCTGCGCTTCACACGCTTTTTTGAGGGGTCAGGGTGCGATCGGCCTTCGAGTATAACTGATTTGATAGCAGTGCGATCGCACCCTGACCAGATGCAAATTTGGTAAAATAGGTGTACTTTTAATTAAAATAAAATGAACGGCTGTTGAGGATATAAACTATGTTAACCCAAACTCAAAAACTCTACTCGCCAGAGGAATATTTGGCACTAGAGGAAGTGGCCCAGTCCAAAAGTGAATATATTGATGGCGAGATAGTTCCTATGACTGGTGGTACTCCAAATCATAATGATATTGCGGGCAATTTTTATGCTCATTTAAAATTTGCTCTCAGGGGGCAAAACTATAAGGTTTTTATCGGTGACTTACGGTTGTCGATACCGCGCTATCATCTCTATACTTATCCCGATGTGATGGTGGTTAAAGGCGAACCCGTACTTTTAGACGATCGCACAGATACAATAATTAATCCTTTGATGATAGTTGAAGTTTTGTCAAAAAGTACGAAAAATTACGATCAAGGGGATAAGTTTGATTATTATCGATCGATTCCTGAGTTTCGAGAATACATTTTAATCGATCAGTATAAATTTTATGTCGAGCAGTTTGTCAAGACTTCGGAAAATAAGTGGCTTTTAAGTGAATACGAATCGGCAGATGAAGTGTTGGCTTTGTCTTCCCTGCCGTTTCAAGTTCAATTGGGCGAAATTTATGAAGGGATTAGATTTGAAACGAGTGCAGGTAGTTAGGATTTAACCACCGCTTTTTTGCTGTAAAATTAACTCTATCGCCTTTTCAACTTTATGACAAATCGCTCTACTCGCGCCCTGTTTCACAGCAAAACACTCAACACCGCTTTGCGTGCTTTTAGCTTCCCGCAAGATATGGAAGTGCGCCGCCAAAAATTGGGAAGGTGGATTGATGCACTTAAAACGGGAAAGCTTCCGATCGCGCCACCAACTGACTCAATTCGTGCCGAAGTAGAACCAATTGTCAGCCGTTTAATTGAAATTGCCAAAACTAATCAAGAAACTCACCGAGATGTCTTGCACTGGCTGTAAATAACTTATTTAATTGATAAAGTCGGACAAAAACTAGAAGATATTTCTGCCCTTTCTTTTGCTGAATTAGTAGCAGAAATCAGAAAGCGAATACCGCAAACTAAATCCTCCAATCCTCTCGGCGTTGCGGGCCTAAAAGCAGTCCGCGAAACTTATAATGAATATGCACCGGCCATTCAATCTCGCAAAGCTGAGGCGTTGAGACTCGAACACCGTTTATCCGACTTAGTTAATCAAGCTTACGGATTAACACCGGAAGAAATAGATTTGATGTGGAAAACAGCACCTCCGCGAATGCCGATTAGGAGATAGATTTGATATAATATTAGAGCGGTTTTTGTCTTCGTCTGGAATGTTAGGATAACAATTTTTGCCGACAAATTATGCAATTTGTGCGGAATTTAAAAGTTAATTCTTGACCTTTGAGGTTGCCTTCTGTGATGGTGAAGTTGACTTTTGAGGTAATTTTTAATCTGCTGTCGTCTTGCTTCTCCACTTAGCAAGGGGGGGCTGGGGGGGTAAAACACCTAATGCTCTCAGCGATTTAATCCCATCTACAATCACATCTAGAACCCCATCCAAATGGCTCTCCTGAGTTTATGGTGTAAAATGTACCTAATAATACATTTACCGTTTTGAGCTTCCATCTAGACTATCTATTAGCCTTGCCTGGAGTCAGGGTTGAAACTTGTACTCAAGTTGAGGGACAAATTTTCTTGGGACTGAGCATTTTATCAGAAGGAATTGTTTGTCATCATTGTAGCAATCATACTAAAAAACTGCATCAAAATCGACCAATTTTAGTAAGAGATTTGTCTGTTTTTGGTTTTCCTGTATGTCTAAAAATCCCACGACGGCAGTTTTAGTGTCCTAACTTACTCAACGGTATCCCACAGAAAAATTAGATTGTTTGGACGTTAAAAGACGGCATACTCAACGAGACAAACAAAATATTTATGAGCGTGTTAAACAATCGAGCATGGAGCAAAT